>PIXU01000134.1 GCA_003601795.1 Candidatus Methanophagales archaeon | reverse complement strand
CTTCCTCGACAGAAATCTTGTTTGTGAGTCCCTTTTCTCTCAAACTCTTCAAGATCTTGAAGTATATCCGCATAGCAAGAAATGTTGCCAGGAAATACCCTCTTACCGCCTCGTCGGATCTCAAATACATCTTATCTGACTGCAAGTCTGCGTTTCTGCTCAAACATAGCCATCGTCAGTTTATTCACTTCCGCTTTCCTGAAGAGCGCCTGTTCTTCCTCACCTTTAAGCAGAGGGTCTTCAAAAGCGAATAAAGTGCCATACTCAGTCCCTTTTGTACCCCAGCGAATAGGTCTACCCCTATACAGGAACGACCCTTTCCACCGCATCCATCTGAGGTCGATGAGTGTTGAATTCTTCTTTGGAGGTATGTGTATTCCATCCTCCTTAAGATCATCCAACAGTCCATACGATGAGCGATCAAAGATAAAACCAATGTCTTTCTTCGTTCAATGAAGTCTCTAACTGTTGTTATATCCTTCATAGAGCCATAGAAGACATCTACTCCAAGGGCAGCTTTGTAATGGATGAAAAAGCCATGATTACGCCGATCTGATTGATGTATTCGTGGTCTGCGTTGTATCCTCTCTCCGCGAGTCTTATGTTCTTTGAAATATCATATGATGGGCAAGCGCGCCATTTCCATACTCAAAAACCTCTCGACCAGACTCTTGAATCCGTGACCTTTCCCTCTTCTTCCTGAAGATACCGCCGTGATCTATTGAGCCTATGTACTCAGTTATTTTCCTGACCTTCTTGCGCTCTTTATCCCATTCGCTCGTTGCACGATAGACATAGTAGTTGTTTTTAATGATTTTCAGCTCTATGTGAGATGGCTCTTTCTTCTTCATGCGTTCGAATGTCTTCAGGACCTTCGGTGGGATATTTCTATGGGTTATATATTAAAATGATTTTCGGTTTTTACCCGGCTTAATTTACCTGGTTTTGGTAGAAGCCTTGCAGCGGGAGATAAAATTAAGAAAAATTGGCAATATTGTGCTTTCGGCGTGATTTGTGGCTACAAACACGTCAATTTTTGGTGCAACAGAGATGATTATGGGTTAAAAAGAAGAGTTACGGTTATTATTGTCTTGATTATATAAACATAAGGGCTCGCTATGCTATGTCTTTTTTTCACTGCGCAAAAAGCATGAGCTACTGCATGACTGGCAGGACAATTGCATTCAACATATACATGGGCATAATGTGTATCGTTTTCGTGACCTGACTTTATGTCAAACCAATCATCACCACTATCGGAGAACCCACTGAAGCTATGTTCTTTTAGCTCGCTGCAATATCCGAAGCCACAGATCTGGGTTTTAACATAGTTTGTTAAAATAGGATTACCACACTCGTAAACATCCCCACAACACCCTGCACATAATGTACTTTTATCCTGTTTGACGCTCCATATAAAGTTGCTTCTACCAAAGCGTCAGCACAGTGCTTCCAGTCTTCACCTTCACAGAAATCACTCCAATCACTCCCCCAATCTCCCCATTGCTTCCAATTAGGCCAATCCAGCCAAACACCATCCCAGTCAAACCAATTCACATTCCAATTAACCCAAATACCTTCCCAGCAATAAAAGCAAGTCTTCTCTCTTTCGGCTTTCTGCTTCGCTCTCCACCTTTCCCATCTTATTTTATTTATCTCGTTTTCTATATCTGCGCCCATTTTATCACCATCACAAATATTTACAGCAAGTATCAAACGGTTCATCGTATCTTCATTTTTCCTCAAAACTTCTCTTATCGGCTGTGGATACTTCTCCATGATCGCCTGATGCCCTCGGGCAGTCCCAGTAATACAAATCTGGAGTAACTGCAATTCCACAAATCCCTGCCACGCATCCCGTTTCTATGCATGTCACAAGCGTTTTATCGTATAAAAAATCTCCTTATATATGGTCGGTTCTCCACCGCTATATATCACGGTGGAGCCTTTTCCAACCCCAGCTTCTTCTAAACACTTTATTACTTCGGTGACGGTTAAATCCTTCATCCGTTCCGCTCGTTTTTTTCCTCCACTGATACAAAAGAGGCAGTCCATATTACAGCGATAGGTCGGATATATGTGTATATTTTGCTTTTGCCTCTTCATCACCATTTCAAATTCCTACAGCAAGTCTCGAACGGATTAACAGGCTCGTGTCTTTTTATATTGTCCCACAGCAGAACTTCTCTTATCGGTTGAGGATATTTCCCTATTACCTTTTGATTACGAGAGCAATCCCAGTAGGTGCCATCAGGAAGGACACTCAAGCCCAATATCCGAGCGATGCACCCGCCTTCTATGCATCCTTTTGGCAAATATATCCCCTCTTTCTCCGCTCGCTTCTCTACATATTTTTTAAGCTCAATCCATTCCATATACCTTATGGGCTCCAAATCGCTTTTCCTTATGGGTTGATAGATATTGAAATTGAGCGTGCATGTTCCGGTTTCAATGCATAAGTCTATGATATGGTCTATGCAATGTTTGTTCGCTTGATTGATAGTGAAAGAAAGAGTATGGCGTATCCCATGCTCGTCCAGCAATTTCAAAGCCCTCACCGCTTTTTCATAGCTCCCCTTGCCGCGTATGTAATCGTGTGCTTTCTGGTCACCATCAATGCTTACCTAGATTCCGTCATTTCTCTTGAATGTGTGGATGAATTTGGGTATTAATATTCCGTTTGTGCTCATTGTTATATGCCCGTTAAGCGTTCTTACGATGTTGCACGCCTCTACAAATTTTGGGTGCAGTAAAGGTTTACCACCGCTGAGGATGAGATCGCTTCGTGGCAGTGGGAAATCGATTTGGAGGAAATCCTCGGAGAATGCTCTGAGCATATCTAAGGGCATGGCTCTCTTGCCTTTTTTCAGATAGCAGTGCTTGCAGTTCAGTTGGCAGAAGTCCACGATGTGCAGGTCAAGGAAGTTTGATGGCATAGCATTTTTTCACCTCGCTTCGCTTTTGGCATTTATAAAAGTGCCCTTCCTCGCCGCCTTCTGACATCCCTTCCTTCTCCATCTTCATCTCAGATCGCATTTCCCACTGCGTCTTTTTT
>PIXU01000133.1 GCA_003601795.1 Candidatus Methanophagales archaeon | reverse complement strand
TAAAACTCATCCTCGCCTGTGGATGGTAATATCTGTCAATAGAAACAGCACGAATCAGAGGGTCAATTGCGAAATTCTTTATGCATGACAGCATTTGCGATGCGTAATAATAGACTATGCCGAAGAATATTACGAAATCGTAATTCCCCTTGCCATCCAAGCCCTTCCAGTTCGGGTCTCTCAAGCAATTGGTGAGCTCGTGCAGGTTGTAATAGTTCACGTTCTCCGTGTATCCCTTCTCTACAAAACCTCTTATGCTGTGCCCTGTCGCTGCAATGGGTATTCCCTTCTTTCCTATTTCTATCGCAGTCTCTAAAAAGAAATCGTCCCTCAGTATCTCTGAGCCGACAACGAGCAGTGGTCTCTTCGCACTTGAGATATAATTCCCTATCACTTCTGGCGGCGCAACCTCTCCCATTTCGGGACCCGGGATATTAGCCACGTCAAACGGTATCTCCATTCCCATTTTATTTCTTCTCCCTTATCAATCTTTTCAAATTCGTCGGGTTAAATGAGGGGTCATATCCTCTTATTGGTCCTTCCTTTATCCTCTTCATCTTCCAGTCTATCTCCCAGCCATGCTCATCTTCAAGCTTCTTCAATAATTCCGCCTTCGTTGCGATGGGAAGGTCGGTTGCAGTCCTGACGAAGAGATGCCAGTCCGGGGGATATGCATTGAGATACTTCAGGTTGAGGTCAATATAATGAGTTAGTTTTATAGAACGACCGCGGTCTGTATCAGAAGGTCTGAAACAAAGTTTTGCCATCATCGGTAATGCTTCTTCCACCGTTTCACACGCCACGAGTAAATGCTGTGGACCTGGCTCGAAATAAATCTCCGAACCATCGGTAGCATCTATTATCTTCCAATCGTCTTTTAAATCAGGGCGACCGAGGAAAGCCCGCCGGTATTTCGCACCATGAGGACCTACCACTGCGGGAACACCCAGTCTATTGAATCCAGTGGCGATCGAAGCTGCCTTCTGTGACATTGCCCCCCACGCAACACCACATGCACCCACGCGGCTTAAAATGTAATCTGCTATTTCTTCATAATTTCCCCGCAGAGGCCTCCCTGCGAATATACTTGCTACTTTTATTGCCGCGTCGTGTATATGCGCATTGGAAACACAAGAGCCTATGTTGAGAACACCACCTGCATCAAACCTGCCGTGATGCTGCTCATACACCGTCTTCCCCTCTTCATCCTTCCAGAGCGCACAATCAATCGCCATGCACCCCGTCAGCGTAACTATATAATTCCGTTCTGCAAACTCCTTTACGATAAGCCACGCATCCTTCGTCCCATTAGGGTAATTTCCACAGCCTATTGGAGCAATGATGCCAGGAATAGTTCCTAATACAATAGGAGCACCCACATCCCTTATCTCACTGTCCCATACAGGACCACGACCTATTCGCATTCGTCCCTTCTCCTCTTTTATCTGCGGATACGCTGCTTTTGTTATCACATCTATTATCGGAATGTGCTTCTTGCAAACCTGTTCACATCTGCCACAGCCAACGCAGAGGTCAAACAACTCAGCAAGTGGTTTTACGTTTCCCGATGCAGCACTTTGGTTCGCTTCACCAATACGAAGACCATTAGGACATGCAAGTGTGCAGTTCCCACATAGTATGCAATCATTTACGTAATACTTGAATTCTTCATCACTGAGAATCAGGTTTAGCCCTTTTCTCTTCTTATCCATTTGAATTACGGTCTTCACCGCTACCTCACCCACCTGCTCAGGGTCGAGTATTACGACTCCAGGGACACGCCCACTCACCAAATCATCCACGATTTTATCCGCGTCATCGTCCGTCCTATTCACCAGACCGTGCATTGCTTTGTCGTTTGTTACTATCAGAGGAGAATGAACGCGCTGACAAAGTTCCAGAATGTCTGCACGGATGCACTGCTCATCTACCACAATTACATCTGCAATTCCCATCCGTATCACCCGCAGTTGCCTTCCAAGCGCGGCTGCTATCTTCGCTTTTTTGTACACTCGCGTGGTGTCAATGGACGTGCAGCAGATTCCTGCAAGTTCAACCTTGTCTTCAAGTCCGTTTTCCGTTAAATAGTCCCCTATATCCGCAGCCGGTGGCACGTTATGTCCTATAACAAGGACAACTGGTTTAGTGGTGTCTATTGTCCCTATTCCTACGTCCACCAGAGGAACGTCTGGCCCGTGCCCCTCGAAGCTCGTGGGCATTCCATAACATGCAATCTGAATGATATCGGCAGCTTCTTTGCTCAGTGAATCAAGCATTCCCATGTGTAGTGCTTTCGACTCGAAGTCCATGTACGAGCCTTCCTGACCCGTATGAAGTGCGTCTGCTAACTGAACTATCTGTTCTTCGATGTAATCAAATACTTTCTCGTAATCTCTTATTGTCTTTGGTTTTATACCACATACCAATCTCGTAAGCGGCGCTTCCACGTCCACCTCCGGTCCAAAATCTATTGGGACATCCCCGCCAAACTTCTTTATCATATCATGAAGCAGATGCCTTCCATGTCCACAATGCGCACTACAGCCTACTAAACAAGCAAGCAGAACGATTCTTCCGTGTTGCGCATCCATCCTTATTCCACATGCACCTTTTTTGTTCCCCGTGAGGTCGCATTTCCCGTACGTGCAAAGACAGCACATGTCGCATAGCGGTGCGTAAAAGGGTTTATAGCGGTTCAAAAGCGTAAAGTCCCAATCTCGAAGCGTGGCGATGCTGGGCATCGGATGCGGTCCCACTGGCTCCCATTCCTCTTCCTCCTCTATTATCTTCCCTATGCTTATCCGTACATTTTGCAGGTCGGAGATAGTAAATATCCCTCCTTTTTTTAGCTCTTCCATCTTCTTTTTTTACCCTTTTGTTGTATGCATCTCATTTTAAAAAGACTTTTTATTTAAGGTTTGCTGTTTTGTTCGGTGAAATATTTTCGCAATCAGGTTTTTCAAACTGCGTAGCCTCTTCTTCCCTTTTCCAGTGAAAATACCACCACCATCTGGATATTTTATGTTCTTCCTCCGCAATTCTGTCTTTATCTGTGTCTTTACCCGAGCTCGAAATCTACCCAGAGCTATTCTATGCCTCACT
>PIXU01000132.1 GCA_003601795.1 Candidatus Methanophagales archaeon | reverse complement strand
GTATTCCAAGTAGTACAACGGCAGATGCATAAACGTCTGTTCTTGTATGCTTGCCATCGGCGACTAAGCTGGGTGATTTTGTCTCTCTTCCAACCTTGAGTTTATAACTGCTTAAAAGCAGAGTGAATACCAACGATATTAGTGCAGCGGATATCGCAATTGGAACGTCCGTTAAGACAACCTCTTCAAACTTTTTGACCGATGAGAGAATAATCTCGTATCCCGCATAAAAAATCGCAAGAGCAAGCAGCAGACTTACTATGTTCTCTGCCTTGTAAAATCCGTATGGAAACGCTTCGGTGGGCTTACGACTTGAAATTTTAAGACCGAGGAAGACCCCAATGGAACTTATAACATCAGTAAGCGAGTGAATTGCATCTGCAACTAAGGCAATGCTTCCAGAAAGGACGCCAATGGAATATTTTATGACCGCCAGAAATGCCGTTACTACTATTGACACCAGAGCGGCTTTTTTATCTCTACCTAAGCGAATCATAGGAAGGTGTATAAAATATTATTATTTATTTATATACGAAAAAAAAGAATCGGTGTATATACTAATTAGCGAGTAGGCATAACGAGGAACAAATCATGAAATTCATAAAATGGTTTGAAGAGGTAGGAACAGGAGACGTAGCTCTGGTAGGCGGTAAAAATGCGTCTCTTGGGGAAATGATAAGAAATTTGAGTGAGAAAGGGGTGGCGGTTCCTTCTGGTTTTGCCATCACTGCTGAGGCATACAGGTATCTGCTACAAGAAACGGGTATACAGGAAAAAATCAGAGATGCGCTGGTGGATTTAGATACGCACGATATGGAGAATTTATCCACGCGAGGCAGCCAGATAAGGGCATTGATAAAGAATGCAGGCTGTCCGAAAGAGTTAGAGGAGGAGATAAGAACTGCTTATCGCAAGATGGAAGAGCGATATGGAGCAGGGGCAGACGTGGCGGTGAGAAGCAGTGCAACGGCAGAAGACCTGCCTACGGCTTCATTCGCGGGGCAGCAGGAGACATATCTGAACGTAAGAGGAGAAGAAGAACTGGTAGAAAAGGTGATGGAGTGCTTTGCTTCTTTATTCACCAATAGGGCAATATCCTATCGAGTGGATAAAGGATTTGACCATCTCAGCGTCTATCTCTCAGTTGGCGTACAGAAGATGGTTCGCTCGGATTTAGCGTGCTCCGGAGTTACGTTTTCGATAGATACAGAATCGGGTTTCCGAGATGCGGTTTACATAACGGGGGCATACGGTTTAGGCGAGAATGTCGTGCAGGGGACGGTAAATCCAGACCAGTTTTATGTTTTTAAGCCGACTTTAAAGGAAGGATTTAGACCGATTGTGGAGAAGAAACTGGGGACAAAAAGGAAGAAACTGGTTTACAAAGAAAAAGGAACGGGAACCAAACAGAAAAAAGTTGAAAAAGCACAGCAAAGGGAGTTTGTGCTGACTGACGATGAGGTGCTTACACTCGCAAGGTGGGCTTGTATTATAGAAGACCACTATGGTACGCCGGTGGACATCGAATGGGCAAAAGATGGAAGAACCAATGAGCTTTTCGTGGTTCAAGCGAGACCGGAAACGGTGCATTCGCAAAAAGACGTTGCGGTGGCTGAGACATACGTGCTTGAAGAGGACAGGGAGTTGCTAAAGGCGCAAGGGCGGCTGCTGGTCGAAGGAGAGGCAGTAGGCACTAAAATTGGATATGGCGAGGTAATTACAATAGAAAACACCCGCGACATCCATGAGTTCAAGCCCGGGCAGGTTCTGGTTACTAACATGACGGACCCGGATTGGGAACCGATAATGAAAGTGGCAGGTGCGATAATTACCAATAGAGGTGGAAGAACCTGTCATGCCGCTATAATTTCTCGCGAACTTGGAATACCCTGTGTCGTTGGTACGGTTAAGGGGACAAGGGCGTTAAAAGGCGTAAAAGACGTTACGGTAGATTGTTCAGAAGGCGTAGGAAGAATATACGAAGGGAAGTTGAAATACAGAACGGAAAAACTGACACTGGACAAGCTTCCAAGACCACGCACCCGGATAATGATGAATGCGGGGGTTCCCGAGAACGCATTTGTTCACGGTCAAATTCCTAATGATGGCGTGGGTTTAGCGCGAGAGGAATTCATAATTAATTCTTATATCGGCATACACCCGCAGGCGCTGATAGAATACGATGAATTAAAGAAAAGGGCGACAGAGGAGGGAGACAGGAAGATAGCGAGAGTAGTTAAAGAGATAGACAAGAGAAGCGCCTCATATAGAGACAAAGTAGAATTTTTCGTGGATAACTTAGCGCGGGGAATAGGGAAGATAGCGGCGGGATTTTATCCCAATGAGGTGCTAGTGCGATTATCGGACTTCAAGACAAACGAGTATGCAAATTTAATCGGCGGGTATCTTTACGAGCCGGAGGAGAGTAATCCAATGATAGGCTGGAGAGGTGCTTCGCGTTATTATGACGATAAATACAAGCCGGCATTTGGGTTAGAATGCCGGGCGATAAAGAAAGTGAGGGAAGAGATGGGGCTGACCAATGTTAAGGTGATGGTTCCGTTCTGCAGAACGCCAGAAGAGGGTAGAGAAGTAATAAAGACCCTGAACGAATTTGGATTGAAACAGGGAGAGAATGGATTGGAAGTGTACGTGATGTGTGAAATCCCCTCGAACGTCATTTTGGCGGATGAATTTGCGGACGTGTTTGACGGATTCAGCATAGGGTCGAATGACCTGACACAACTGACACTGGGTTTGGATAGGGATTCAGACCTCGTGGCACGCTTATTTGACGAGCGGAACGAAGCGGTGAAGAGGCTGGTGAAGCAGGTAATAGAAGTTGCGCATGCGCACGAGCCGAGGAGAAAGGTAGGGATTTGTGGACAGGCGCCGAGCGATTTCCCTGAATTTGCGGAGTTCCTGGTAGAATGCGGGATAGATTCAATGTCGTTGAATTCTGATGCAGTAATACCAACGCGGTTAGCTATAGCAGAGGTGGAGAAAAGGATAGAAAATAAATTATAGACACAGATTAACGCAGATTAACACAGACGAATGATAAAATCAACAATGTTAATCTTAAACAAGTCTGTGTAAATCTGTGTCTTAAATAGAAGGACGTTATTTGTAACTTCATAATATACAATAAAAAATGAGAAGAAAGGGTAAACAGGAATGTATACAAAGATAAGAGCGATTGATGTAGTAAGAGTGCCACCAGAGCGATTGGGTGATGAACTGCGACCTACGGTAAAAGAGATGTTACAAGATAACCTGGAAGGCCGGATGGATAAGAAGATCGGGATGGTCATTGCAATACTGGACGTTGTAGATATGAAAGAAGGGAGGATAATAATAGGAGACGGGGGTGTTTATTACGAAACG
>PIXU01000131.1 GCA_003601795.1 Candidatus Methanophagales archaeon | reverse complement strand
TGATGAAAGGAACAAAAGCAGTGGCGGGTATGAATATAAAACGTCTTGTGTTTGGAATCTGCGTGGCTTTTGTGCTATGTGCTTTCGTAGGCGTGGCGTCTGCAAGATGGTATGTGGAAGAAGGGGAATTGGTTCATGCAGTGGAGGATGAGACAGTGATACCTTTTTACAACAATATAATCACTCCCCATCGCATGCTCTTTGGTCGCATGATAGATGAAGAGGAGGAATATTTAGCACATGAGAAACATATTCCGTTTTATAAACGTCCGATTCCGAAACATGAACTCAACAAACAAATGATCAGAGCAGCAGGAACTCAAAAATCAAACTACACCTTTTCTCTTCATGGAAATGTTAACTTGTTATGGAGTTATGTAAATGATGGAAGAAATGCAAGAGTTTATTATGAAATCGTGAGAGATGTAAATAGTGATGGAATTTATGATGTGATTATAAGCGACAATGATGTAAGCGACGATGAAGGCAACCTGCTAATGCTCAGTGGCAGCGATGGCTCCACTATTTGGAGCAAAAATTATGATACTTGTGTCGGAATTGTCAACCTCTATGACGACGCAAACGGCGATGGAATCTACGATGTGATTGTTTCCTGGTGTAAATATGATGTTTCTAACAAGGTCATATTCGGAGTGGATTTGTTGAACGGTGATGATGGAACAAAAATATGGAGTAAACTGTCAAGTTACGACGGAGAATTTGATTGTATAGGTATAGGTGCCGACGAATTCAGCGACATTAACGGCGACGGCATTATAGATGTTCTTGTTTATTTGTGGAGGGAGGAAGATTACGAAGAAGAAAAAGCTTATCTGACCATAAAAACATTTAATGGCGTGAATGGAGCGGAGTTTTGGGAAAAGACAGTATTATATGAAGGTGAGTGGTGGGGGGATTGGGTTCATGAAGCGGGAGGAGATATGAATGGTGATGGTATCGAGGACGTTCTCTTGGGAAATGAGGGATGGGATGCAGAAAACGATAGAGGTATATCAGAAATGCGAGCTTTAGATGGTAAAACAGGCTCAGAATTATGGAAAAAGGATTTTACAGGCTACAATATTGGGTGTGGCTACTATGCATGTGGAGATTTAAATGGGGATGGCTTAAACGACATAGTTGTGGATGGTTGGGACTGGGAAAATAACAAATGTGGAGTTTGGGCGATAAGAGGATATGACGGTCTTGTAATATGGGAAAAGCATTTCTACGGGTGGTGTTACGCAAGCGAGTGGTATGACTTCAACGGAGATGGATTAAACGATGTTTTAATTGAAAATGTGGATCGTGGGAACAAATCTGCTAAGATTTTAGTTGCTAAAGGCACTGATGGAACACCATTATGGGAAAAATATTATGACAATGTAAGTGATATGGACTTTACTATTTTAGATGATATAAATGGTGATGCTATATTCGATGTGTGCATAGCTTTAAAGACTGGAAGCACTGAAGTGCAAATGCTCAACGGTAGGACTGGCTCATCAATTTGGACGAAAACATTTGCTGAGGATATAGGACGTATTAATTATTGTGAAGACTTGGATAGTGACGATAAAGAAGACATCGTGTTCTTAAATACGACTGAGATAGACCAAACAAGTTATGTTTACAAGCTCACAGCGTTAAGTGGGACTAATGGGAATGTGTTATGGAAAAATTCATTCACGCATGTTGTGGATATGGAATTTCCAGAGGATGCTTGGACTCATTTGTGGAGCTGGGCATACGGATGGATAGATTTTAAATGGGGATGGTCTCACTGACATCCTATTGGAGATAGAATGGCATTGTGATTATTGGGATGAAAACGCTTCAACTAATCGTGAATACTCAGATAATAAATTCGTTTTAGTGGATGGAAAAGATGGCTCTGAAATTTGGGATGTTGAATACACACTTGATGAATACAGTCATTGGGTATGCCTATATACTTATGTGGATTTTAACAATGATAGAATTAAAGATGTTCTGCTTGGAACTGAAAAAGGAGTGTATTTGCTTACAATTAGTGAAGCTGCGAATATTCCACCAACAGCAACTATTGATTCAATAACTCCCGACCCTGCAATCCAGGGAAAAGATATAGTTCATTTCAGGGGACATGGAAACGATTCAGATGGCTCGGTGGTCGCATACGAATGGACATCAGATAAAGACGGTGTGCTGAGTAACGAAGAAGACTTTGACATGCCTGCATCTGATCTTTCAGTTGGAACTCATATCATCTCATTTAAGGTGAAGGATGATGATGGTGTGTGGTCAACCGCTGATACAGAAGACCTTACAATAAAACCTGCTGAAGAGTTCATCACAATTGGAGAATTAATAGAGAAGCTAAGCGAAGATCCTGAGGGTGTTATAAACAAAAAATTTTCAACGAGCGGGTGGGTGTATTTTTCAACGCATGAAGCTTGGAAAGGAATTGAAGTATTAAATGATGTATTAATGACGATAGAAATAAAAGTAATCGACCCATTACCGCTTCCAGAATCTATTAAACAGCTTCTTAAAGAGCTTTTGAAATATCTGAGCCCGGCTAATGTATGGGATTATTGCTTCGGGATTCATTCTATGGGTATCATGTCGATCTCAGAGAGTGACCAAAGATATAATTACTTTCCACTTCTTCATGCCTATGCTAAAAATGACAATCTTTGGCCAGAACCAGGTTCAGTAGTATACATTGAGGGTACAGGGGAGAAAAGAACAATCCTATGGAAAACAATTGGATATATTTTCAGAGTTGATAAAGTAGTTGTTGATAAGACTTACGTCACTCCCAGCGATTTGAAGGAATTGGATGTAGGAACTAATGTGAAGATGATGGCGCTGATTGCAAAGAAACACATACAACCAGATAACACATATAAAGCTTTCTATGGCAAAGATTTCGAAATATACCTCAAATTACCGGAAGGCACAAATCTTCAAAATTTAACATTTGTAGAGATTCAAGGTAAACTTACAAGTAAAACTTCTACAAATGCAGATAGTAAAAAGGTATTAAAATGCACAGTAACTGTTGATAATTTAAAGGTAATATTAGCTTCTAAAGCACATTTGGAATCCCAAATTAAAAATAAAGAAACAATAATAATAGACTGTCCCATCAATGCTACTATCACCGACCAGTACGGCAGAATAATCGCAGATAACGGCACAAACGAAATACCAAATGCGAGCATGCTCATAACAAATGAAACAAAGATATTCTATCTGCCAGCAGACCTTACTTATTCTGTGGATATAGACGCTTATGACACGGGCACATTCAACTTCACAAGGGTTTCACCAGTCGGAAATGACATTTCGATAACGAAGTTTGAGAATATTTCCGTAACTGAAAGCACAAAAGCATCGTTAGAGATTGTTCCGAATGTTACGAATTATACGATGAGCATAGATTATAATGGTGAT
>PIXU01000130.1 GCA_003601795.1 Candidatus Methanophagales archaeon | reverse complement strand
TTTTTCAAAATCACCGAATACGGTTCTCCCTGCTTCAATGTCTCTTTTATATTCTTCGAGTCCCATGCACCAGTGCATTTCTGGTGATAGATGCTCCTCGCAAAGGGTATCGCCACAGTACTTGCATTTATATGCTGCGAGTTTCCCACATACTGTGCATCGTGTGCGTGCCATGTAATAGAAAAAGGGAGGGTTTATATTTAAACCTTGCTACCATTTTCGGTGATTTTGAAAAAATTATAAATTAACTCACAAAATCCGCCAATCGTTCGTGTACACGTTAAACCTGTTATCGTGGGCGAAACCGACAAGGGTTATGCCAAATTCATCTGCATCTCGTATTGCCAGTTCAGTAGGTGCAGAAACGCTTATGACAATTGGGAAACCTGCAAAGATTACTTTCTTCATTGTGGAGCGAGTTTGTCGTGATGAAGTCACCAAAATACTTTTGGACATCACTATCTCCTTCCTAATGCACATCCCTATAAGTTTGTCTATTGCACAATGCCTGCTAACATCCTCGATAAAGATGCTCTCGCCATTTTGATCGAAAGCCGCAACTACATGCGTGCCACCCGTCGCTTTATACAATACGCCTTTCTCGCTTAACTCTTTTACACGTTTAAACACGCCTTCGCACCTTATTTTTATCCTTGAGTTGACCTTCGAGGGATTCCGATGGACTTCTCGCTCTAATGTAACACGTATTACATATTTCCCGGGGTTCGCCTCTTCGATATCGATATTCGCGATGTAAGAAGTGTCAAGCCCCTCGGAGTTCAAATGCCCGATTGCGAGTTCTTCAAAATGGGAAGGCAGGCAAAATAACCGGGTGTAAATCTTTCCACCGACTTTTATCTTTACTTCCGCCTCTCGAACCACGAAATCATTTCTATATCTTCGTAAGGGTCTGTCTACAGAAATATCCGTAATTTCCATGCAGACGACCTTATCATCCTTTGCTTTTGTTTCGTGCTCATCCATCACTAAGCGCCTTTATCAAGTATTTTGTTCAGTTCGTCATGGAACCGTATCAATAACTTTGTCACCTCATTTGCCTCATCCAATGTGAACGTTCTTATTTGTTTGCCCATTTTGCCTTCTTTCACGATATTCATTTCCAAAAGCGGTTCGATTACGCGAGCGACGCTGGAGTGAGAAAGCCCTGTTTCCTCGGCAATGCCTGACAGGTACGTTGTGGTGCCACGATTTCTTATTAAATACTCCAGGACGATAAGCTGCGCGTTTCTTCCAAATATCTTTTCTATTTCGCTCATGTCTAAACCTTTAACATTTTTGTTTTTAGTAAAGCTTAGCGATAAGTTGATAGATTAGTAGATATTCAACATAACATTATTTTATTCTTTTTCTATTTTGCGAAAAATCGCCTCGCCGGTATACAAACGTTCAAGCACCCGCCGAACAAAACAGCAATTACTATCGGGTAGAATACCGTTGAAATGCCAAAACTATCGCTTACCAAACCGAGGATTATACGAGAAGCAGAACCTAAGCCAAACCCGGCGAACATCATCAGTCCAAACGCTATTCCTGTTCTCGATACTGGGACTTCTTTGCCTATCGTTGTTATTATAGCAGGGAGAATCGTGGGGAATATCAATCCGGCAAGTGCTAACGCCAGAATAGCCCACATTAAAGGGAGGAAAGGAACGATGAAAAATAAAGGTGCTGCAAGGAAAAAACCATAAGCCATTACTTTTCGCCCTCCAACAAGGTCAGAAAAATGTCCACCAACAAATTTGCCTATTGCTCCTCCCCCCGTAAACACACATGTTAGTATCACAGCAAGGTCAGGACTCAGTCCTTTTGCTTCGTTAAGGAAGATGGGTATGAAAGTCAACGAACCGCCGATAACAAAGCCAAATAGCCCTTCTGTTACGTATATCCTTCTTATTGAACCTGTGCTTATAGCTTGCCTGAGAAAAAGTTTTAATCCCACGCTATTAATGTTAGGATTGGCATCTGAGAAAAGCATTTGCTTGTTTCCCACCCATTCCATTTTTCCCTCTCTCACCATTCTGAAGAGTAGAAAAGTGAAAAAAGTAGCTGGGAATGCTAAAAAAAGGTAAACGAATCGCCAGCCAGTGTAAAAACAGATGAAACCCGCTATTAATGGCGCTATTGCAATTCCTACGCTCCCTCCTATCTCATGCACTCCGAATACTTTCCCTCGCCTGATCTTGAAGGTTTTTGCAATGTAGGACAGCGCAGAGGGGTGATATAAACTGAGAAAAAAACCCATGATGATGAAAATGAGGGTAAGCGAGAAAAGATCGTAAGAAAGGAATAGAAGACCTGAGAAAATGGCAGCAGAGATAAAGCCAATACCTATCAGCATCATTCCATCATATCTGTCTGATAGCATACCCGAAAGTATGCTCCCCAATCCAATAGCAGTCGCAAACGCAAAAGAAAGTATGCCTATCCCGGTGTTCGTTAATTGAAACTCCGCTTTCACCAGAGGTGACAGTGCGGGAAGTGTTGTTGCTAAGATATGCATTAAACCATGCAATGCAATAAAAGGTACAAGTGTTGGTGCAGGTGCTGGCTGCGTGTTCATCTTCATTTTAATTTGATTTATTTTTCTCTCCAAATATTTTTATATCAGCAGCAACATCCAAGAATATATGAATCCAGAACAAGCTAAAGACCGTGCAAGAGCACTTCTTAACGTGATTGAAACCATGTATGAAATACAAATTACTAATTTAGAAGAGGTTATCGAGGCGATAATCCAAAAAACACTCGATGAACAAGAGATATTAACGATTTGTACCGGTTTAAATTCATGGGTTGCAATGAATGTCTTAGTAAGAGAAGTTGAGATACCCGTCGAAGTTGTGAACCACATAATCAAATAGAAGGGCTAAAGATGCCGACGATAGCAGAAAAAATACTGGGTAAAAAAGCGGGAAAAGAGGAAATAGTAGAGGCTGGTGAGATTTTAGAATGCGAAGTAGACTACATAATGGTGAATGATGTAACAGGCGTGCCAGCCTTTGAGGTGCTCGATGAGTTCGGGCTTGAACTTGAGGAAGAGATGAAAAAGGAAAAGGTAGTGGTGATACAAGACCATTATGTTCCAAACAAGGATGTAGATTCCGCGGAACAGGCAAAAGCATTGCGGGAGTATGCCCGGAGATATGGGATTGAGAATTATTATGAAGTGGGAAGAGGGATATGCCATCAGGTAATGATAGAGGAAGGATTTGCGGCACCGGGAAGGCTGATAATAGGTGCTGATTCACATACTTGCTCTTATGGCGCTTTAGGTGCTTTTTCCACCGGGATAGGTTCCACAGAAGCCGCAGCAGCAATGGCTACCGGGAGATTGTGGTTTAAAGTCCCAGCGACACAGAAGTTCGTGATTGACGGCGAGTTGAAGCGATATGTGATGGGGAAGGATATAATTTTGCATATCATTGGCGACATAGGCGTTTCGGGCTCCCTATACAAATCACAGGAGTTCTATGGGACTGCGATAGAAAAACTAAGTCTTTCAGACCGTATAACCATCACGAACATGGCAGTGGAAGCAGGAGCAAAAGCGGGGATTATCCCGCCGGATGGGAAGGTCTTCGATTTTCTGCGAGGTAGGGCAAGAGGAGAATATAAACCTGCTTATGCCGATGGGAATGAAAGCGAGTATGAGCGAGTATTTGAGTATAATGCATCGGAGATCGTTCCAACGGTGGCAAAACCTTTTTCGCCTGATAATACCGCACCTGCAAGCGAATTAGATGTTCCGATAGATCAGGCTTATTTAGGCTCTTGCACAAACGGTAGAATCGAGGATTTAAGGGTTGCCGCAGAGATATTGAAAGGTAAAAAGGTGAATCGCGAAGTGAGAATGATTGTGGTTCCTGCAAGTAAGAGCGTGTTTGAGCAGGCTCTCGAAGAGGGTTTAATAAAAATTTTTCTTTCTGCTGATGCTTTTGTTTGTGGTCCAACCTGTGGCGCATGTCTGGGTGGTCACATGGGCGTTCTCGCATCCGGGGAACGATGTATAAGCACAACGAACCGGAACTTTATTGGACGGATGGGGCATAAAGATTCGGAGGTTTATTTGGCAAATCCAGCTGTAGTTGCTGCTTCAGCACTTAAAGGGCGGATAACAGACCCGACAGGGTTGGATATAAGAAGGTAATCGAAAAATAGACCAAAAATGTTATGAATGAATGGAAGAAAAACTTTACATAAGTGTTGTTTATTATGAAGTACATGTAAAAAGAGGAGACAAAGGAAAAAGGAGGTAAAAATGAAAAATGAATAAAATAAAATACACATCTGCATTTTTTGCGGTTGTTTTGGTGATTTCCGTTTTGGCAGGGATCACGGTTGGAATGGAAGGAGACTCTGACCTTTTTGAAGACTTGAAACAACAGGTGGAGATTTACAATCAAAATGTTGGTGAAATTCCATTTATAAAGAGTCTTATCGGCAAGGAGAGAATAAACTGCGAAATTTCTCTCGACAATGGAAAGATGCTAACAATTGGAATTAAGACCGACAAAGACGCAAAGGTCATAAGCCTTGAGAAAGGCGAGATCTCCGATCCCACCATTAATGCATATACCACCGAAAATACCGTTCGCAATATAATGAATTCCGGTGACCCTGTTTCTGCATTTCAAGCCGCTATAAACAGTGGAAAGATAAAAATTGAGGGTGTTGGACTGGGTAATAAGATAAAAGTTAGGACCATGGATATTGCGATAAAATTATACGGTTTCTTTAAGTGCATTTTATGAACAAAATGATTACAGAGCAGAATATTTCGCTTGATGAACTTGTAAGGAAAGTGAAAAAGCCAGAGATGGGCGCCATTGTAACTTTTATCGGTATAGTGAGAAATGGCGAAAGTCTAAAAGGCATGGAGATAGAAATAAAAGATAAAAGGAAGGCGGAGAAAGAGATTGCGCAGTTAAAAGGAGAAGCATTAGAAAAGTTTGATGTCGAAGCAGTGGAAATTGTACATCGAAAAGGCACGTTGGAAGCATGCGATAACATCGTTGCTGTTCTGGTAGGAGCGAAGCACAGAAAGGATGCATTTAGAGCTTGTGAATATTTGATCGATGCGTTGAGGATAAGTGAAGATATAAAGCTGAGAGACAGATATGAATGAAAAGTGTAGGGGGTGAAAAGAGTGCTATAATATAAAAAATTAAAAACAAATGAAAATAGCATGGTGCATAACAGGAGCAGGGCAGTTTCTTAAAGAAAGTTTTGAGGTATTCAAAGCGATTAAAACCGAAAAACTCGAAACAGAGCTAAAAGTCACCATCTTCATCTCCAATGCCGGGCTGGAAGTGCTGCGAATGTATGGCATCTTCGATAAGTTAAATGCGATATCAAATGGGGATTACATGGAGGAGATATTTATCGAGAAGGAGCAGGGTTCAAGTTTTCCAAAAACAGGGAGATTCTCGCTTAAAAAATACGATGCCGTTGTTGTTTCCCCTGCTACTTCTAATACCGTTGCAAAGATAGCGTATGGCATAGCGGATTCGCTGGTAACAAATGTCGTTTCTCTTGCTATGAAAGCATGCATTCCGGTGTATATAGTACCAACGGATGGCACTGCAGGAAAAGTGGATTCTGAAATACCTTATTCAATAGACAGGGATAAGTGCAGGGGCTGTGATGATTGCGAACCTGAAGATAGATGTGAACGTGAGGCTATTTATGGTTCTCCAATCCCGCAAATTGATTTGCTGCGATGTGATGGATGTGGATTATGCAGTGAACTTTGCCCTTATGATGCGATAAGTGGTGGCGTGGTGGAGATAAAAGCAAGAGAGATAGATATAAGAAATGTAGAGCTGTTGAGGGAAATGGAAGGGATAAGCATCATTGAGCATCAAAATCTTAAGGAAAAAATATTATCGCTTGATTTATATCACAATTCGATGTACAAAATTCCAGAGACTCATCCCAGATATGAATCATTAATGAAGCGGGAGAAGCTCGTAGAGGGTATAGAAGCCGGGATAACCAGCAAGCATGGGTTGATAGCGCATGGAAGGGGCGAAGCATTTGATTATTTGATTGGGGAGAGGACTTTAGATTCGGCGAGAAGAGCGACAGAATTTGCTGCTGCGCTATTGCTTGCCGCAAAGAAACCTGTGATTTCTGTGAATGGGAATGTTGCAGCATTAGCTGCAAAAGAGATCGTTGAGTTAAGCGAATTGATAAACGCACCTTTGGAGGTGAACATCTTTTATAGGTCCGAAGAGAGAGTGAGGAAAATAAAGGAGCACTTAGAGAAGCAAGGTGCCCGGAAAGTGCTTGGCGATAAAGCTGACGCAAAAACACCAGGAATAGAGCATGCACGCGCAATGGTTGACCGAGAAGGGATTTATAGCGCTGATGTGGTTCTTGCGCCTTTGGAAGATGGCGATAGATGCGAGGCACTTGTCGATATGGGTAAAAAAGTGATAACAATTGATTTGAATCCTTTATCGAGAACTTCCCGGCATGCGACCGTAAGCATTGTGGATGATGTGGAAAGAGCGTTAAAAAACCTTATTTCGGCGGTTAAGGCGAAAAAGCAGAAGGAAGGAGAAGGAAAGTCGGTTTCCGCGTGGGAAGGTTACAATAACAAGGGAAATCTGAGAGAAGCCATTAAAGAAATCATCGACAGGCTAAAAGAGAAGGGTTTAATTTAAAACGCAATAAGTGACATTATAAAACTGTGATGAAATCCAGTAACCGAAATCAGAACCTCGGTATTGAGAGCTATGTAACTATTTTTGAAGATGCATATAAAAAGAACATAGAGGGCAGAGAGCCGGATACACTTTATAAGCCGATAATTGATCTGCTAGGAAGGGGAGGGAAAAGGTTAAGACCCTCTTTGTGTCTCATGGCTTGCGAGTTGGTAGGAGGCGAGATAAAAAAGGCGCTGCCTACTGCGATATGTATCGAGTTCTTCCATAATTTCTCGTTAGTTCACGATGACATAGAGGATGATAGCAAGCTGAGGCGCGGAGAGCCGACTTTGCACGTAAAATATGGAGTCCCTATTGCGTTAAACGCTGGGGATGGGTTATACGGATTGTGTTTCGAAGTGCTGAAAGAGAACAAGGGTTTGCTGGGTGTGGAGCGTGCCTGGATGATATTTGAAGAGATTGCCGAGCTTTGTGTTGTGCTTGCAGAGGGGCAAGCAATGGACCTTATGTATAGGGATGGAAGGGCGATGAGCGAATCGGAAGTAATAGAAACGCTGAGAAAAAAGACCGGGCAACTATTTGCAGTTTCCGCCAAATGCGGCGCCATCACAGGTGGTGCACCGTACGAAGTAGCAGAGGTTTTAGGCAGTGCCTGGGAGGACATTGGAATTGCTTTCCAGATAAGAGATGATATTCTTAACGTGGTGGGGGAAGATGCGAAATACGGAAAGAGGATAGGAGAGGATATTGCAGAAGGGAAACCCACTTTGCTGCTCATTAACTGCTTGGAACACTGCGAAGCTCGTGAAAAAGAAAAGATTTATGAATGTCTTCATAATTACAATAAAGCAAAAATAGAAGAGGTCGTTAATTTGTTCAGGAAGTACGGATCAATAGACTATTCGGAGGAAATAGCGATGCGATACTTGCGTAGCGGAACAGATAAGATAAGAAAGATGTATATAAAAGGAGATGGTAAAAACAAAAAGGGAGAGGAGATAAAGGAGAAGATGGTAGCATTGGCAGAATATTTTGTGAAGAGAGAAAGGTGAAAAGAGGAGATAAGAGGGGAAATGGAAAGGAACAAGGATAAAAGATTCGGAAGAGGTGCAAATGCCTGCCGACGATGTGGGCGTAGACGTGGCTTAATTCGTAGATACGGGATTTATCTGTGTAGGCAGTGCTTCAGAGAGATAGCAAGGGATATAGGGTTTAAGAAGTACAACTAAAACCTTTTCTTAAGAAGAGAGGTTAAATATGTATAGGAATGACAAAAAATAGGAGGAGAAAATGTCGCTAAACGACCCGCTTGCTGATGCTCTTTCGCACATAAAGAATACAGAAAGAGTTGGTAAGATGGAATGCGAGATAAAACCAGCTTCAAAGCTAATAGGGAACGTGCTGGGAGTAATGCAAGAAGGAGGCTACATAGACGAGTTTGAATTTGTGGAAGATGGAAAGGCGGGGGTTTTCAAGGTGAAGCTTCGCGGTAAGATAAACAATTGCAATGCGATAAAGCCGAGGTTTTACGTCCGAGTGAAGGAATACGAGAAATGGGAGAAGAGGTATTTACCTGCGAGAGATTTTGGCTTGTTAATCGTTACGACTTCGAAAGGAGTAATGTCACATGAAAAAGCATTTGAAGCAGGGGTAGGCGGGCAATTGCTGGCTTTTGTGTACTAAATCGAACCTTTTGGTGTTTGATCCAAAAACAGAAGGCGTGGCGGAAGCAGAAAGAATCAAGAAGGATATAGCGCTTTTTGAAGAGAGTATGATCGAGCTGGAGTCGTCTTTGCTGGATAATGAAGAGGAAGAGGTTGTAGAACTCGCGAAGAGCTATTATAAGGACACGAAGTATTATTTTGAAAAAGGCGATTACTTTACTGCTTTTGGATGCATAAACTATGCACATGGACTGTTAGATGGGGTAAAGAAGGTGAAAAAGGGTTGAGATCAAACTATCATAAGCAGATACCCAACAACAAACCCAATTATCGCACCCGAATTAAGAAAAGGCAGCCCTGCATGCGGTTTTCCTCTGCCCGCAATCCTGCTCAGCACAGCATAACCCGCCAAAGTTCCTATTAACGTGCCCAACGCC
>PIXU01000129.1 GCA_003601795.1 Candidatus Methanophagales archaeon | reverse complement strand
CAGCTGAGCAAATCGCTGGTTGTGGAGTATGAGGATTTGATCGAGGAACTATATGGAGGTAGTGAGAAAGAAAATGTTAATTAAGTATTGGGATGATATGTATAGTATAGGTCATATGGCACTATTTTATATTAGCAAACTTTGTGTTATAGTTGGAGGAAAAATAAATGGGTATAATAACGGATATTGCTTCTCTTCTCTCTCCAAAAATCAAAGAAATAAGAGAGCAGTATTTTTTTATTTTTGAGTTTTTTATAGTGGGGTATTACGCTTTATTTTGTATTTGTGGCATTACATTTCTAGATTATGACATAGTTACTAGGCTAATATTTTCAATGATTGCAGCCTTTTTGATACATATAACTCATACCTGCGCACTATGCGCATTTTCAGTAGTATTAAAATGTTGCAAAGATTCACCAGAAGAAGTAAAAAAAGATCAATGGGCTATTCCGATTGTTATGAATTTGCTTCTTTTTACCGTTATTAAGTTTCTTTTGTATGAAGGTATCTTGAAAATAGGTATTATATTATTAGTATTAATTATCCTGTATCAGTGTTTTGTTGGATGCGTGCAAGGATATCGGAGTAAAATCGATTTATATGCCACGTAGTCTAACCCGCCAATATTAATTAGCTTTTGAGTTTGTTTTACAAAAAAGCATACAATGAAATTCCTCGTATTGGGTGCAGGAGCATTAGGAACTGCATTTGGCGGTATGTTAGCCACTGCGGGCTATGACGTTACACTCATCGGCAGAGAAAAGCACATGAAACCCATAAGGGAACACGGGCTCAGAATCTCGGGAATCTGGGGCTCGCACGTAATAAAAAACATAAGAGCCGTGTCAGAGCTAAAATCAAATTACGAACCCGACACTGACGTGGTCTTGCTAACCACAAAGTCGTTTGATACAGAAAATGCGATGCGAGAATTACAACCACTTATTGGTGATAATTCCGTGGTTATCAGCTTGCAGAACGGCATCGGGAACGAGGAAATCATAGCACGGTACGTTGGGAAAGAACGCACAATGGGTGGGACGGTCATAACGGGATTTGAGATGCCAAAACATGGAGAAGTAGAAGTAACCGTTTCTGCGGATACGACAAAGATCGGCGAACTCAACAACAAAATCACGCAGAGGTCGAGAAAAATCGTTGCAATATTCAACGATGCGGGGATGCCTTCAGATGCCGTGGATAATATTCAGATGCATATCTGGGCTAAAGCATTGTACAGCGCAGCGTTGAATCCCCTGAGTGCGATTTTCCGGGTTGAGTACGGCAAACTCACAGACCCTCATTCTTTTGCGGTTATCGAAGCGTTAATTCACGAAGCTTTTGAAGTCGCGAAGGCGGAGGGAGTCGAACTGTTCTGGAATAGTGAGGAAGAGTACTCGGATTATCTACGCCGTGAACAGATACCCCCGACCGAGAAGCATCACTCTTCAATGCTTAATGACATAAAAAGGGGTAAAAAGACCGAAATAGATTTCTTAAACGGTGTTTTTGTAGCTAAACCTTTTCTGAAACAAATGCTTTACCAACAACTTTTTACCTTCGGTAAAAACCTTAACTAACAATCTTTCTTAAAAAGAAAGCTTGGCTAAAGAAACAGGTCTTTGTTTTTCTTTTAGCACAGGTTTTCTTTTTGTAACCTTAACTTCGTACAATTATAGGGAACATATAATACCTAACCACCCTCTAAAGTCTGATTTTAGCATTTAACGAAAGGATAAAACCAAAGAGGTTTTTATTAGTATATCCCTTATTCCTCTATATGTAGAACATGGAAGAGTGGGCGAGAAAGTAGTTGGAAAATCAGCGATATGAAGGTAAAAAGGTATCCTCTTCAAATTTAATGGTAAATGAAATATCACCTTAAAAATCAGCGATTCGTAACATAAATATAATAATTTTGTAGAAATACCACTTTAAATCTACGTAATGTGTATTAATTTACATCTTAAAACCATACGAAAGTGATACCATGCCGGTGGCGGATAATATTTAGGAATCAAAGCAGGTCAGTGCACAGGATTTAGACAAATTAAAGCCCGCGTGTGCTTTACCATACTTTTTGAATAGGGTACGTGAAATATGAGATATGACCTCCTGTGGCTTATTTCCGCTAAAAATGGCGGATAACCCCATCAAATGGAGAATTATTTGGGTGATAAATTACTATCTCCGAAAGTCAAGTATTAAGAAAGAGAACTTTCCTCCTTTCTTCAGAAATCTATCAATACACCTTGCCGTAAACAACATCGCCATGTCTCTCTTTACTTTTCCCAGTCCTATTCCTTTCGTTCTTTCTAACAGCCTGTAATAATCCCAGAGCTTCTTCGTCTCCTCTCTGTAATGTTCCGGCAAGCTTTCCCAATTTATCCACGGCGGATTTTTCACCACAAAATCAAACTTACCCATCAACAAAGGCGCAAACGAATTTTTAAGCAATCTCGTCCAAATCTTGCTCTTACCCTCCTTCTCCAATTTCTTTATTTTGTTGTAGAGCTCCACCAGAGACGCTATGCTGTCCCTTTTCAAACCCGCAAAATCCTTCTCTATCAGCTTCTCGAACTCTTTTTCACTATAATCTCCCTTCACGCAACTCTCTACCACACCCAGTACATTCGACAGCACGTTTTTATCTATCACTTCCTGAGGAACAGAAAACTCACCTTCACTTGTCGTTAGATAAACCTCCAACTCTCCCGTGAACTTCACCTTCCTGCTCACCAGAATAGAATCCGCTAAATAAACAGGAATCTCTACGCCCCTTTTTGGAATATACCTGATTAAATCGCCCAATGCGATTACGTAATTCGCTCTTGATGCCAGAACCGCTAACGGGTTCAGGTCAATACCCGTGACATTGCCCCCTATTTTACGCAACAACTCGCTCTTATCAGTTACGAAATGCTCCTCCGCATAACTCTTCGCCTCTTTTATCGCAAGCACTAAAAACGTTCCGGAATCACAAGCAGGGTCAAGAACTCTTCTTTCCAAGTTGCCATCGTATTCCACCACTTTCAACACAAGTTCTGCAAGCCAGTACGGCGTGAAATGCTCGCCAATGTCGTGCCTCACGCGCTTCGGCACTAAATTCTGATATGACTGTTTGAACAAAATTTTCACTCTATCCGGCTCCAACTCAACCGTTGCCGGGTCGTAATCGCTCAACTTCTTTACTATCTCAGTCACATCCTTCACTACATCTTCGTTCCAGTCGTCTAAATACCATGCGAAATAGTCGGCTTCTAGAAAATTCCTTATCCCTATCTTCGCAATTATACCCCTTTCCTCCAACTCGAGCAACTCGTCCTTCAAATCTCCTCTACTTCTGTAATACGCACTCTCTATCCTCTGTAATGGCGACCCAAAAAACAGGATTGAAGAATGAAATCACTTCTGAGGTCAATAATTTCATCACCAGCGTGTAATACGCATGCACTACAAACATCAACTTCTCTACGTCCACTTTCTTACCTTTCGCCACACTGTAATGCTCTACCAGCCCTTCCAGCTTGCCCGGCGAATATGCACAGACCTGTGAAAACACCCGTTTCCAATCCCGAAAAAGCATCTCCGTCCTCGACGACTTCGACTTCTCCACCGCATCGTATAAAACGGAAATGGCCTTCTCACCCGTTTCGCTCTCAGGACCAAAATCACTCAATAAGAAATCTGCATCTATTGCTTTTCTTCTCAGCGATATGATAGCTTCCAATAACCTGTAAACCGATTCTTCGCTTAGTTCTGTCGGTTCATTCGCCACCCATTGATTCCTTCTGAACCTCACGAACGAGATATTATAACCATCTAAAATCACGCCGAAAAACTTACCAAAATTTTCGGGCTTGCCATCCGCTTCTTCTTTTA
Source organism: Candidatus Methanophagales archaeon (assembly GCA_003601795.1). Classification (GTDB taxonomy): domain Archaea; phylum Halobacteriota; class Syntropharchaeia; order Alkanophagales; family Methanospirareceae; genus QEXZ01. Next base: position 11,128 of record PIXU01000129.1, on the reverse strand, counting down.
TATACTCAATAATTTGCTCCTTCGCTCTGACGAACTCGCTTTCTGTATCCAATTTCTTCGGTGCTTTGCATTCTATGATAACCGTTCCATAGAGCGCATCTTCTCTTCTTCCTGAAATCGTTGTTCGGTGCTCGTAAGCCACCTCCGGCTTTTTTCCGGACTCAAAAAACTTAGAAATTACCTCTTGTATCCAACTCTCAATTTTTATCTTCAGGTCTTCTTCGTTGCTCGCCTTCTTCACATATCTTTTTATTCTATTCGTAATTGTCTTCGCATCTAATCCTAAATCTAACCGCTTGTCAGGTTTTACCATCTCTTACACTAAACCTTTTCTTAAAAGAAAGAAGTTTTTCTTTTCCTTCATTTTTCCTCTTCTGTGTGAATCTTGTGCAATCTCGTGTTTTCGTTTATTTTAAAAACTTCCGGATAAACGCCAAACTCGATATTCCGTCTTCTATTGTGTATAATTCCATCACCATCCGCCCGTCATACCCATAATCGTCAATCCCGTTTGACACCTTCTTCCAGTCCAGATTCCCCTTACCCAGTGGCAAATGCAGGTCATCCGCTCCGAAGTTATCGCTCGCATGAAGATGTATTATCTCCACATCCTCTGCCTTATCACGGATATTCAAGAATTCATCCAGCGTCTTTGTCGTGTTCGCATGCGCAACGTCAAGGCATATACCCAGATTGTCCATATTCACACCACGCACTATTTGAATGAGTTCATCTGGATACATTCCCAGCATCATATTTATCGCTGGTAGATTCTCCACCGCTATTCGCAATCCGCGTTCAGCAGCAAACGCGCAAAGTGCCGTTAGACCTTCAATCGCCTTCTGAATCGCCTTTTCCGGCGTATGCACCGATAATGGCGATAAAATACCCGGATGTACCACGCAGATATCATCAACGAACTCGTATGTGCTCTCGATACTCTCTTTTATCTGCCTTATGCTCTCTTTCCATATTCCCTCGTTTACACTGGCAATGTTTATATCCGAGAGGGGTGCGTGTAAGGAAAGAACAAGATTCGTTGTTTCGTAGATTTCATTCACTCGTTCTCTAAATTCGCCTTCTGCCTTTTGCGGACCTTCACCCACTATTTCCCAGCCCTGAAAACCTGCGTCTTCTAACCTGTACATCCAGTCCACAGGGTTGCTGGTGGCATCTACGCACGAAAAACTTATTTTTGCTCTCATAACACTTTTTCTTTTTTTTACAAAAAAGAAAACCTGTGCTAAAAGAAAAAAAGACTTGTTTCTTTAGTTAAGCTTTCTTTTTAAGAAAGGTTGTTTAGTACTCGTCAAGCGAAAGAATAAGTTTGACTATCTCTTTTATCGTTTCTTCTCGGTCTTCAGAATCCGTTGGCAAGCCCACCTTTTTTATTATGTTATCGACTAAATCATCATCTAAAAACTCGCTCAGTGTTATCTTCGGCAAGTTGCTGCTCTTAAATCCTTCAACCAGCACAAAATCAACATCCGACTGCGCCATCTCAGTTAGCAATTCCGTCACCGTTTTACCACGGCGGCAAATTTTTATCGCCTTTTCCTCTGACGTGCCTATAACAACTTCCGCGCCGGCGTTAAAGAAACGGTCTGTATCTTTTGCGGTGGATGTATCAAAATCAAGACCAAAATCAAAATTCAGTTCATGCGCGTGTTTTATGCACCCTACTTTACCATATTCGTTCAGATAAGGGATTAAATACTCGATAAGAGATGTTTTTCCTGACTTCTTCTTCCCTATTATGGATATGACCTTCATAACAAACTTTTTGCTTCGCAAAAAAGTTTCTTTTTAAATAAAGTTTGTATAGAAGAATACGATGGCAGTAGAAGCGCTTAAAGCGATAAGAGAAGGGGAAGAAGAGGGCAGGAAGTTAATAGAAGAAGCTAAGGGCAGCGCTGCAGAAATATTAAAAGACGCGGATAACGCAGTGAAGCAGCTAAAGGAGAAGGCGCATGCGGAGGAAAAGGATTTAGAAGTCCAGATTTCTGATAAGTATGCACAGGAAGGCAAGAAGGAAGAGGAGGCGATAATGAGGGATGCCACAGCGGAAGTCGAGAAGCAGAAAGCAACTGCAGAATCCAAGTTCAGTAGCACGGTAAACCTCGTGTTAGAACGAATTTTAGGTTTGAGGTGATTCCGGTGGGTGCGACAGAGATAGTAGAGAAGATAAAGGAAGAAGCAGCTTCGGAGGAGGCGCGAATAATTAGCGAAGCAAAGGAGAAAGCAAAGCTCAAGCTCGAAGAAGCGAAAGCTCAGATAGAAGTACAAAAGAAAAATTTTATTGCCGCTGAGGAACGGAAAGGGGTTGAAGAGCGAGAACGAATGGTTCGAGCCGCGCGATTAAATGCGAGAAAACTCAAATGGCAATCTGAAGAGGGATTGATAGCGAAAGTGTTAGAGGAATCAATGAAGAGGATAACCGAAGTAAAAAAAGAAGGTTTCAAAGGTAATTCATATTCAAATATCCTGGCTGGCTTGATAAAGGATGCTGCGATGAGTATAATCGCCGGAAGTGGTAGTACAAGCACAAGCACAAGCAGGAATAGCGAATTGAACGTGATGCTCAGCGATGAGGATGCAGATGCATCTTTTGTGACTCCTGATATGCTAAACAAGATAGCAGATGAAATAAGCACCGGCGCCGGGGGCGTGGATGTGCGTTTATCACTATCAGATGACCGAATAAAGTCGGCAGGAGGAGTTATAGTACGAGGAAAAGACGAAAAGATAGAGGTGAACAATACTTTTGAACAGCGAATGGCACGTTTTTCCACCAGTTTACGAGAAGAGATAGTAAAAAATATGTTAAGTAGGAGATAGAGATGGGCTTTACATACGTTGAAATCACGGTATACAATCCGGCAGATTTGACCTCTTGGAGAAAAATTGAACTTTTGGTGGATAGTGGTGCGCTGTTCACCGCCATACCCCGGGGTCTGCTTGAAGAGCTTGGGCTCACTCCCGTAGCCAGAAGAAGGTTAAAGGTTTTTGGTGGCGATATTATCGAGAGAGATATAGGCGGCGCAGTCGTGGAACATGAAGGTAAGCGAGCGGTGGTTCCGATTATTTTCGGTGATGCTGAAGACATCCCGGTGCTTGGCGCTACCGCGCTGGAATCGTTAGGCTATCAATTGGACCCTGTAACGAAAGAGTTGAAGCCGATAGAATTGCTAATGTTAATGATACAAGAAAATAGAGGATAAAAATGATTGCGGTAATTGGCGACCCAGAGACTGCTGCGGGTTTCCGGCTCGCAGGCGTAAAGGAAGTGCACGAGTATCCCCCTGATGGTGGAGAAGATGCTGCTCGTGTGTTAGATAAATTAGCAAAGGACGGATTTGCCATCATAATCATAACCGAAAGATTTGCTGCGGAAGCCCGGAACAGAGACAAGATAAGAGAGATAAACGCGGAGAAAAAAGGTGTAATGCCCATTATCGTTGAAGTGCCGGACAAGAGAGGACCGATGGAGAAAGAGATTGACGAGATAGGAATGCTAATAAAACGTGCCGTGGGTGTTGCGGTTAAGTAATATCCTTAAATTCCACCGCAGAGCACACGGAGGATAGCGGTTTAGAGGTTTGGATGTTTAGCTAACGAGCTGAACCGCTAATAAACTAAACCTCTAATTTCGCGCTCTCCGCGGTGAGAAATCACTTGATTTTTAGATAGTGCCCCTTTATACTATTTAATGTGATGGAGGTAATAGAAGTAAAGGACTTAGTGAAGAGGTATCGAGGCAATGGCTTCGCTGCCGTTGACCACATCTCTTTTAACGTGGAAAGCGGCGAGATATTTGCTTTACTCGGTCCTAATGGGGCAGGAAAGACAACTACGATAAAAATACTGACCACTCTGCTGAAGCCCACTTCGGGAACGGCAAAGGTTGCAGGGTTTGATGTCCGTAAGGACAAGGACAGCGTGAGGAAGAGTATAGGGATTGTATTTCAAGAACCCTCTCTGGACTGGAGATTAACAGGTAGGGAGAACCTGGATTTCCATGCCAGGATATACGGAATAGAAAGGAAAGCAAGAGAGGATAGGATAGAAGAAGTTTTAAAGCTCGTTGAACTGGAAGACAAAGCGGACGTAGCGGTAGATAAGTATTCAGGAGGTATGAAACGCCGTTTAGAGCTTGCAAGATGCTTTATTCACTATCCCAAAGCCCTTTTCTTAGACGAACCCACTCTGGGATTGGATACGCACACGAGGAGAAGAATATGGGATTACATACGGGAGTTGAATGACAGCGAAGGAGTAACGATTGTGTTGACCACGCATCACATGGAAGAAGCGGATTATCTTTGTGCACGTGTAGGGATTATGGACAGGGGGAAGATAATTGCTCTTGACACACTGAAAAACCTGAAGGATTTAATAGGTTCGGATTTGGTGAGTTTGGAAATGGATGCCTCTTCTAACGTGGAAGTTTTCAAAAAGCTTGATTTTGTTAACGACTTTAGAAAATACGATGATTTTGTTACGTTGAAGATGGAAAGGGGCGACTTGAGAATACCTGCGATAATGGAGGTTGCGAAGAGAGAGGGCATAGAGATAAAATCGGTGAATTTGAGGAAGCCGAGCCTTGAGGATGTGTTCTTGCATTTCACGGGGAGGAGGATAAGGGAGTAAATTTCCCGATATTCATCGTGTATCAACCCGAAATGTTCTGTTTTTCAATTTGAGCATTCTTAAAGAAGGCATGAACTATTTTTAGTTCTACATTTTTCATTACCACACTGAAAAAGTGAAGCCTCTCTTTGTAATTTCCTCTATATTTATCTATGTGGGTATGAAGTGTTCCTATATTAATGAAAATGCCAAGCGGATACTCTAATTCTTTAAACATAACGTCTAACTTATAAAAATCCTCTCCTGCTTTCTTTAATGTTGCGTTCTTCTTGAATGCAAATACAACAAAGTTGTTTTTAGATGTATTGGCCAATCCACTGATTTCTGTAGGTATATGCACTATAAGATCTGGTCGTTGTCCAGTTCCGTGTTCATTCAGTCTCTTTTGATATTCCTCTTCGAGGATTGCATCATCTGGAAATATTCCCTTATTATCCATAACCTCATACATAGCACAGGCAAATCGACCTTGATATCCTCTCTCTGTTTTAAAGAAACGTGGATTGTTCACTTTCTTCAATGCTTCAATTATAATCTCAATTACAGCATTTGTGTCCATTATACTACCTCTCTTTTTCTCCCCGTCTGCGCCACACTCAGACTGAAAGTCCGAGTATCCGTTTGAGACTTATTCTTTTTTTGATGAACCCCAGAAAGTTGCAAATTGTATTAACGATATATAAAAGCTTTTCGATTCAGTTAATAAAATAAGTAGTAAGGGATAAAGAAAATGACAATAAGCGGGCAAGCAATCTACGTGCTGTGGCTCAGGGAGATGAAAGGGATGTGGAGAACAAAGAGCAGGGTCATTGGTGCATTAGGGATGCCCGTATTCTTCCTCGCATTTCTCGGATTAGGTTTTGGGCACGCATCCATCCCGGGAATACCGGCAGGTATAAACTATATCGAGTTTCTCACACCCGGGATAATAGGAATGACCATACTTTTCAGTTCGATGTTCGCAGGCATTTCCGTTCTCTGGGATAAGGAGTTTGGATTTCTCAAGGAGGTGATGGTGGCGCCGGTATCGAGACTTTCCATCGTCCTGGGCAGGATAGCAGGAGGCAGTACCGTTTCCGTAATGCAAGGGATTTTAATCTTAGCGCTAAGCACGTTGCCTTTGCTGGGCTTTAAAATCACCGGTCTGATTCCCGTTATCCTCGCGGTGGGGTTCATGTGTTTAATTTCAGTTACTTTTATCGGGTTGGGCTTGATCTTCGCTTCGCGGATGCGCGACATGCAGGGTTTTTCATTGATAGTAAACTTCGTTATGTTCCCTATCTTTTTACTCTCCGGTGCTTTGTTCCCGGTAAAAGCATTGCCCTCCTGGCTGGTTCCGGTTTGTTATGCTAATCCGTTAACGTATGGCGTGGATGGATTAAGAGGTGTTTTGCTCGGTGCAGGAGCTTCAGGATTTTCGGTATTGCTCGATTTTATTGTGGTTTTCGCAGTTTCTATTGGGATGGTAAGCATAGGTTCTTATTTATTCGAGAGTACAGAGGTGGAAAGGTGAGTCTATTTGTTAAATTCCACCGCAGAGCACACAGAAGATAGCGGTTTAGCGGTTTAGAGGTTTGGATATTTAGCTAACGAACTGAACCGCTAATAAACAAAGCCTCTAATTTCGCACTCTCCGCGGTGATAAATCGGTTGATTTTTAGACTGTGCGTGCCCTTTTCCTCACTCAGAACTTTTCTCTGAAACACCTGCTTCTTCAAATGTAGCCATCTCACGCAGTACCTTACATGACGCATCCACGAGGCTTATTCCCAATGCTGCTCCCGTGCCTTCCCCAAGCCGCATATTCAGATTGAATAACGGTTCGAGTCCGATGTAATCCAAAATAGCTTGATGACCTGACTCAACGGATAGATGCGATGCAATGAGATAATCCTTTAACTTCGGACTGATTTCGTATGCGATAAGTGCTGCGGCACCCGAAATGAAACCATCAACGACAACGGGAATTCGGTGGGATGCAGCAGCGAGCATCACGCCTGCCATGCCGCCTATCTCAAACCCGCCTAATTTCGCTAATATGTCTATTGCGTCATCTATATCGGGTTTATTGACCTCTAAAGCCTCTTTTATCGTCTCCACCTTCATCTTTAACCCCGCGTCATCCAGACCCGTTCCACGCCCGGTTACGACCTCAACCGGCTTGTCTGTGATGAACGCAGTAATAGCACTACTGGCTGCTGTATTTCCTATTCCCATGTCACCCACACCCACAATGTCCATGCCGTGCTCTATCTCATTCTCCAGAACGTCTATTCCCGCTTCTATTGCCCTTTTCGCATCGTCATAACTCATTGCCGCGCCTTTTGCCATGTTGGCGGTGCCATAACCGATTTTCTTGTCTATGAACCCCCCTGCATGCTCTTGTGCGAGTTCAATATCCGCCGCCACGCCCATGTCCACGACCACAACCCGTCCACCGGTATGTTTTGCAAGCACGTTTATTCCCGCACCGCCGCTTAAGAAGTTATAAACCATTTGCTGTGTTACATCTTTAGGATACGCGCTCACGCCTTCGTCTACAATGCCATGGTCACCCACCATTGTTATTATTACCTTGTCGTTTATCTGGGGCATGTAATTCCCGGTAATGCCGGCGATTTTCACTGAAAGGTCTTCCAGAACGCCCAGACTGCCCTGTGGTTTCGTGAGCATATCTTGCCGTGCCCTTGCAGATTCCATTGCATTTTCGTCTAACGGTTCAATCTTTTCTATGGTTTCTTCTACTCGGTCCATGTTTTTTGTTGTATTGTTGTATAATACTAAAGTATAACTTCCTTCTATTTAAGACACTGATTTACATGGATTAAGCAAGTTTAGAGGTTTAGCTCGTTAGAGGCTCAGTCCCCTTAACCAAACCGCTAAGCCACTAAACCGCTATATTATCATCTGTGTTAATTAAGCCCTTTCTGGGCTTGCGGGGACGTGAGCAGAGCCCACGAGCGTTAATCTGTGTCTATAATTTGTTTTCTTGCATCACCTTTGCCTTTACTATTTCTAAATCACGAGGTGTATTTATATTTACTGCGAGTAACGGGTCATTAAATACAAGAGGTAAATTCTTTCCCCCCTTGGTAACTATGTTCAAGCCAACGGCAACTAATTTCCGCCCATCGTGTTCAAATATATAGGAGGGAACCGCGTAAGGAGGGATTATATCCTGCGGAACTGCGCCTGTAATACTGGTACTGTTGCCTCTGCCAGGGTCATTGTGACTGTAAAAATCAATAATTGAATTGATATGCTCAGGTTTCAGGAAAGCGATGTCGCATGCGACGGATACAAATTTGGGATAACGTGCAAGCAAATATCGTAAGTCCGCATGGTATCCTTCCCCGGGTGTTTCTAATAGCTCATAATCCTGCAATTTGCAATATTCCGCTGTTTTCGGTGTATTTTTCGAGATAGCTACAAGAAATCCTTCTGCCTTTGAGTCCCGTACGCTTTCTACCACCAAATCTATTAGCCGTTTCGGGGTTTCATCTTCACTTCTACCTATCTTTATGAGTGCCTTCTCTTTTCCTTCTCCTAGTCTGCTGCTCTTCCCGCCTGCGAGGATTATCGCTATCATTAAACTTTTCTTTACAAAAGAAAAGTTTATTAAGGAAAACATATTTTGCTTCGCAAAAAAAACTTTACCGAGACAAGAAAAGCTACAAAGAGTTTGGTGAAATTAAAGCGGTCGTGGCTATACGATAATGATTGCCCATACAAGCAGAGTCGTACATCTTGCGAGCTCGTTTGATGCCCCTATTACGTCTCCGCTTACGCCCGCATCGCCGAAATTGCTTTTCGCAATGCGAGAAACGAATAGCGCGACTGCGATGCCCGTAAACACGATAAAGAAACGCAATGAAAACGCAGTGAAGATTAAAGAGATAAGTATAGCAGATATGAGCGTCACCACGTACCCGTATTTTGAAAACGAGCGAATAAACAAAGCACCCATACCCCTCCCTGCACCTTCTTTTGATTTCCCGGATATCATACAGGTGTTCATGCTTATCTTTGCCGAAATTTCTGCAATTACGAATATAGAAGCGAAATGATAAAAGGAGCGTAAATCAAAGCTGTGTGCTGTTTTTGCTAATCCCGCACATACGGTTTCGATAGCGAAAAAGCTCAATAGGATAACAAAAACAGTGGCAAACAAGCCCGCTATTCCTATTTTCTCGTCTTTCATCGCTCTTCTCTTGTCTTCCTCAGTTCCTCCTGCCATTACGCCATCGAAAAAATCCGCTAAACCGTCCAGATGCATCAAACCCGTGACAAGGTAAATAGCGAGCAGAACGAGCAAAGCGGCGATCTCGGGTGCTGAACCCGAGCAGTCAAAAACGACAAAAGCTACCGCAGCGACAAGCAAGCCAATCAATAACGCGACGAAAGGGAAGAGGTACGTCCTAACTGCTACTTCTTCTATTCTCACGTCTTTTCTTACCGGTATTTGCGTCAGGAAACTGATTATGTCAAGCATTGTTTATCTTTTTCTCTCAACGGGCATTATATATAGCGGATTTTCTTGCTCTCCTGCATTCACGAGTTCTTTTACTCGGTCGTCCATAAATGCGCCTATGACTACCGTTCCGAGGTCTAATGAAACAGCCTGCAAATAAACGTTTTGTGCTGCATGCCCGGCTTCCATGTGCACGTATCTAATTCCTCGTTCCCCGTATTTCCTTGTTGTTCGTTCATAAACCGCAGTAAATACGATGTCTATCGCAGCATCGCTTACGCATTCCTGTCCGACGGCAGCATCGGCAAGTTCCGCCCGGATGTCGCCTTCCTTAACTTTTTCCAGTTCGTGTTCTTCTTGGCTGTACTTATAAACGCTTTTGTCAATGCCTTCTACGTCTCCCACAACTACGTATAGCTCAAGGGGATAAAGCGCACCGGCAGAGGGGGCTGTTCTTCCGCCCCAGGGAGCGGTGATACCCTGAGCAGCCCACAGTAGCTGCGATACCTCATCGAGGGTTAAGTTCTCGCCTGAATAATCTCGTATTGACCTTCTTTTCGATAATGCCTCTTCCACAGATGTATTACTTGTATAACTTGGCTCAGGAAGTTTTATTCTTCCTCCTACTTCTGTTTTTTGCATAGGGATTTTGTTTTTGTACTCTACGGGCTCTGCGGGTTTGTGCATAAAAAAGGGAGGGATATTAATATTGCTATTGCCGTTACTAATACAACTGCTATTACCCATAAAATTGTGATTTTAGTTGATGACATTGTCCTTTGTATATAAAATATGTATTATTAAAGCAGCGAAAGAAAAGAGGTAACTCCTGGCTGCTACCTCTTCTATTTTCACATCTTTTCTTATCGGTATTTGCGTTAGGAAACTGGTTATATCAAACATTTTCTACCACCCTTATCTCCTCCTCCGTCAGCCCGTATCTCACACATCTTCCCGTAACAGTGCTCGGAAGCCTGCCTGTTGAAAATGCTCGTCTGTCGTTAAAGCATCTGTTAAGCCATGGTCTTCCATTACAATAAATGAAATGCAGTCAGTCAATCCCCACTCTTTATCCTCTCGGCTCCGGTAAAAGTCTATTGCACGATGCACCAGTGTACGATCTACCGAAACAACCTTGACATTAGGAGTGAAGTAACAGCTATTGAGGAATGCAACAGCAGTAGACCGATTTGAATGTGCCAGTGCATTGCCTATTTCAATCAATACCGCTTCGGTTATCCACACCTCGCGGGCAACACGTATCGTGGGAAGCAGTGCTTTGGCTTGCTTGTGATAGATATCGTGAGGATTGAGTAATGCCAGCACGTAAGCAGTATCAAGGAAAAAACAAGTGCCATTCATATTATTCTCTTCGCCCCTTTCTATGCTTAGGTGTGCCATATAAATAATGGTCATGCTCTTCTGACCAATCTTTTGGGCCTTCAACCTTTCCAGAGAACTCGCTAAGTACATCCCAAAGGCTCTGCTTACCCTTTTCTTCTTTACGCTCGGGCTCGATGGTTACAAGATAGCGAACGTTTGGTTCCAAATTAACGGCATCCTCGGGTCTCAGTACTTTACCATCAAAAACGGCATGCAATATCTTTGTCCCAATCATTTTATTCCTCCAATTTTGCCAGTACTTCTACTGCGGTTTCACGCACATACCCATTATCATCCCGTAACCGAGCAGCAATATCTTTTATCACTTCTTCTGGCACTCTATCCCCCAATTTTGACAGTGTTTCCACCGCGGCTGCTCGCACATACCTATTATCATCCCGTAACAGACCAGCAATATCCTTTATCACTTCTTCTGGCACCTTGTCCTCCAATTTTGCCAGTGCTTCCACTGCTGCTGCACGCACTCTCTTATCCAAATCCCATAATAGCGATTTCAGGCTGGTTATGTCTCCGAGAAATCCTGATGCAGGTATCGCATCAAACCTGAAAGGTTCTATCCTTATTAATTCTTTTAATTTTTGATTAATCTCCTCTTTTAGCTCT
>PIXU01000128.1 GCA_003601795.1 Candidatus Methanophagales archaeon | reverse complement strand
TCTCGATCATTGTAAGGTCCGAGCCGCCGGTGATGTGTATAAGAGCACCTTTTGCACCTCGATAGTCCGCTTCGAGCAGCGGATGGCTGAGCGCATCCGACACCACCGCTTCGGGTTTGTTCTCCGCTTTTGTTGTCTCGCCGACGAGCATCACCGCGACACCGCCTTCTGCCATTACTGCCTTGAGGTCGGCAAAGTCGAGATTAACCAGGGAAGGTTGTGTTACCGTCCCCGCTATGCCCTGTATTGTACTTGCAATCAACATGTCCATTGTTTTAAAAGCGTCATTCACCGAGAGGTTCCCCGCGTATTTTAGTAATTTGTCGTTCTCCAACACGATAACCGTATCTGTTGTTTCTCGCAATGCCTCTATCCCTTCTGCTGCCCTGTCTCTCCTTTTCCGCTCCACACCAAATGGGAACGAGACCATAGCAACGACAATCGCGCCCGCTTCCTTTGCTATCTCTGCAACAACGGGTGAAGCCCCTGTGCCTGTTCCTCCGCCCATTCCCGCAGTGAGGAACACAAAGTTCTTATCTGCCAGCAACACTTCTAATTCGTTTCTGTCTATTTCCGCTGCTTTCCTCGCTACTTCTGGTGACCCTCCGGCTCCTAATCCCCGGGTAAGTGACCGCCCTATCAATACCTTCTTTTCGCAACTTATCGAATCCAGGTGCAGCTTGTCGGTATTTATAGCTATTCTATCTACGCCATCCAGTCCCCCTAAGCTCTCTAACCTGTTCATAGAGTTGTTACCTGCTCCGCCCACACCAACGATTGCTATCTTCGGCACACCAAACCAATCTTCCCCTGCTTCTTCATTCACACCTATTTCCTCTGGGCTATGCCCAAATATTGTATCCATCTTGTCTTCCATCCCCCTTTTTTTTACCTCATTTACGTACAATTTTTCTTGGTAATTGTTTCCTTAAGAAGGAAGGGTTATATAAAGCTTCCGGTTAAATACGGTATATAAATAGTTTTCAGAATAACTTTTTAGAAAGGTAGAAGAGAATGGCAATAGAAATAGAAATTTGCCTCCCCTGGGGAGAAGGGAAAAGTGAAAATGGTGGATAAATTCAATGAAAATGCGAATGTATTAGCCGCTGAATATTGGAGATTAGAAGGAATAACCGCTGATAAAGCGAGTGAGGACAGGTTAGACGAGATAGAAGAGCTATTGGAAAAGGGGATAGGGGGAAAGCTAAGGGAGAAGCTGGATGCCGAAGCGAAGCAGCTGAGAAAGGAGAAGGAAGACAGAAGCAGTGCCGTTTTGAAGATAGAAGAGGTTAAAAAGGAGCTATTAGAGCTAACTGCGGATTTTGCTCCTAATCTTGACTCCTTTGATGGGACTTGCTTTCCATACGATAGCGAGCATGAGCCGATTTCTGAAGCTTATTTCTCCGCTCTTACTAGCAGCTTTCTTGGCAAACCACAGCCAAGTATTCAATTTAAAGAAGCCACTTTCTCTACGGCTGGCATAGAAATTCATTCTGAGGAGAATTCGCCTTTGAAGGTTCTAGGATATACAATAATGATAATACAGGAGGCAGCGAAGCACATGCTCGGTATGGAAAACAAAATAGACAAGAGCTATATGCTGCTCAAACAGAATGGATACGCTCTTAGTGCATTGGAAACGTTGATTAAAGAGGGGAGAAGACTGCGGATAAAGGAAATAAAAGATATTTCTCACCACGAAGACAAGGAATATAAAGAGCTTGTAAGTGATGATACCTACGACAAAGAGCTTGTTAATGGCGTTGTATATTTAGTAAGCGGTGAGAAAGGGTATAACCTGGCGAAGGAATATGACGGCGAATACGAAGCGACAGATTTTGGCGAATGGGTATGGCGAATTTGTAACAACGAGGTGAGCAAAGAGGAAGGGTTAGGGAAAAGAAAAAGTATTTCCGATTCAAGCTCGAATATTCATAAGATGCTGAAATTTTTTAAGAAGTGAAAAAAAAAACAAAAAGAACAAAAAATAAAAGGTGAGGGGGAGAAGAGATGAGAGCGGAGCAGGAGAAGGAAAAAGAGGGGAGGGAAAAAGCTGTTGCCTACTTGCGGTCCCGGTTATTTCCGTGGAATTTTGTTTTTGAGCCGGTTGAAGAGGATGCGATAAAACATTTTGTCCGCTATGCAATCCAAATTTGTGAGGAGAAGGGGATAGAGAAGGGGACGATATCCGTCAGTAAAGACGACGTAAAAGAATTGATTACAAAGGAGGTAAAAGAGGCAGTGAACGAGTACCTATTTGACGTAGATGGAGAGGATATGACGAGGATACACGGTAAATTTGCCGTTAGCTACCCCTTTGCGTTCGCCCAATGTTTGGTACACACCATTTTATATCGGCTTGGACTCGAGCTGGAAGATGTAGTGGATGTAAAAGCAGTAGGCAATTTATTAGGGCAGGATGTAGAAGAGATAAGAAGGAGTGAGCCGTTTATCAGGAATTTAATATCCAAGCGCGGAAAAGGAGCGATGAGAATGTTTGGTAAATCTATTTTGGATAGAAGGATTATAACGGCAGGAGGGGAGTACATAGGGAACGTGGGGGATATTGCCTTTGAAATCGAAACGGGAAAGGTAGGAGGGTTAATAGTAAATCAGCAAAAACAAAAAGGCGCAGACAGGGATTTGGAAAAGGGCAGAATATCCATGCATGATGTGCGTTTAAATATGTATAGTAGAAATGTTGTTCTAAAATATTCAAGCTATAAATGAATATTTATTATGATTATATACGATAGGACACTGCAAAATAACATATAACATATAAAGTACAATAAATTAGAAAGGGGGGAAAGGAGAAACAAAATGCGGGTATTTATGATAGGCTATGGACAAGCGGGAGGCAGAGTTGCAGACGCATTTTTGGAATTTGCAAAGCGAACGGGGCAGAATTTTGTGATTAATGCCGTGGCTATTAATACAGCGAAATCCGATTTGATAGGGCTAAAGAACATCCCAATGGAAGACCGGATACTTATAGGCGAGGCATTGACGAAAGGGCATGGGATAGGGGCAGATAACGAATTAGGAGCGAAGGTTGCCACTGATGAAATTTATACCATACAAACGGAGATAGATAAACGAGGGACACATCAGGTGGATGCGTTTCTGGTAATTGCGGGTTTAGGAGGTGGAACAGGTTCGGGAGGTGCCCCCGTGCTGGCAAGAAGGCTGAAGAAATTATATGAAGAGCCGGTTTACGGGCTGGGGATATTACCGGCGAAGGGTGAGGGAAGTTTATACTCTTTAAACGCTGCACGGAGTCTGATGACGTTCATGAATGAGGTTGACAATCTTTTCCTTTTCGATAATGATGCGTGGAAGACAGGAGGAGAGACGGTAAAAGAGGCATATAGGGACATAAACGAGGAGATAGTGAGGAGATTCGGAATTTTGTTTGGTGCAGGCGAAGCGAATGAAGTAGGGCAGATGGTGGTAGATGCTGCGGAGATAATGAACACGCTTAAAGGAGGCGGAATATCCACAATTGGCTATGCTGCGGAAGGCATAGAGCGAAAAGGAGGATTAAAGAAGCTTTTCAGGAAGAAGAGGACGATGGATACGCTGGATTCAGTTACAAGGATTACTTCTTTGACAAGAAGAGCAGTAGCAGGCAGATTAACGATTCCGTGTGAACCGTCAAGTGCGGAAAGGGCATTGATAATAGCAGCGGGACCACCGGAGGAGTTAAGCAGGAAGGGGATGGAGAAATCGAAGGAACGGATAGAGGAGATGATAAGAGGAACGGAAGTAAGAGGCGGTGATTTCCCGGTTGTAAAGAGCGAACATGTGGCGACAATTGTGCTCTTTTCCGGTGTATCGGATATACCAAGAATAAAAGAGCTACAGGAATTGGGAGCAGAAGCACAGGAGACATTAAAAGAGGTGACAAGTGAGAAGGAGCGTGAATATCAGGAATTAATGGATACAAACGGGAATATAAAGCCTTTGTTCTGAGGTGAGATAGAGAGATGAGGATAATGTTGACAAAGAAATTATTATTTTCATTAATATTGGCGTTTTTTTTGGTGTCACTATGCATGAGTGTAAGCGGGGCTGTTGCGAAAGAGCCAACTACCTTACAGAAATCCCCTTTCGTGACTGCGGAAATAAAGAATATAGATTATGACGAGGTATATGGAACTGGAATGGTAAAAAATGGCAGTGAAGTTTCCATAAAAGTTGTTTTAACTAATATTAGCAAAGAAATAGACAAATCAACACTTATTTTTTATTCAGAATTGGTAGGAGCAAAGGGGCTTATAATGGAGGAGGGGCTCAAAAGTGGCAGTCCTTACACATTGGAACACAAGGAAGTAGAAGAAGAAGTAGTAGTAATTTGGTCGGGGGCAGCACCGGAAGTTAGGAAGAGAACATCATACCTTTTGTTAAACATAACGCAGGAGACACCGGAGGGGGAATATTTGGTGGTAGATATAAAAAGGGATGTGACATCCGAGATAAGTGAGTCGGCTATAATCGCAATAGATGAAGCACGAGAAAAGTTAAACAGTGCGAATTGGACCATTGCTAACGCTACAGAAAAAGGAATTGACGTATCCGAAGCAGATACGACTTTTGAAACGGCCAGTTTGTATTTTAAAGATGCTGAAGAGGCCTATTGGGACGAGTGGCCAAAAGAGTCGATAGCAGCAGCAACAAACGCTTCTTATTATGCCGAGCTTGCGAAACAAAAAGCCGAATCGGCAGTTGGCGCTAAAAAGCATCTGAGTTATGGTGGTCTGGCTGTAGTGGCGATTATCGCAATAGTGGTAATTGTATTTTTAAATAGAGCAAGGCGAAGAAAACGAGGCGTATATTGAGAAACTCCAATAATGAACCACGAGATTCCACAGATTAACACAGATGATAAAAATCAACATGGTTAAACTATGAAAGAAAAGGCAAAAAAGTTTTCTTTGGTATCTCGTGAAATAAACCCTTTCAGGGTTTTCGGGGACGTGGGCAGAGCCCACGATGTGTAATCTGGTGGTTAATTCATTCATGCTTTCAAAATGCTCTTTATCTCTTCCATTCTCGCGTTCGTCTTAAATGCGGTATCTGAAAAATGCGTTCTGCTCGCGGAGAACCCACTTGACTGTAAAGCATTAATTAACGACGAAATGGAAGAAGGAGGAACTTTTAACGCCTTGCATAGCGCGTGATGCTCATAAAAAAAGGGAATATCCAGCTCATTCATGGAGGTCTCAACGATTTTCACTGCCTCTTTCTTTTTACCCAGTGTTCTTTTCTCCAGTTCGTTATGCACCCGTTCGCAAAAACCTTTCTGTTTTATTGTATTTATGTATAAAGGACCGGCAATATGTATTTTCGCACCACATACCCTGCATTTCTTCTCTACTTTCAGTTCCATCAGGTCGGAGCACGCAAAAGCGAACCGGTTGCCACAGGAGAAGCAATGCGCGATAAACCCAAGCCGTTTCATGCAGTCATCGGCTTTTTTCGCCCCTTTTTCCACCTGTGCTATGAGCCTTACGAAATGCGCCTTGGAATAAGATAGCAGCGGCTGTATCGCCTTGTCATACTTGCACAGGTCTCTCGTTACTTTACCCAAGAGAATACGAGTCGCCATCTCCTTGTGATATTCGGTGTTAAGAGGCTTCGCATCATATCTCCTCAAGCCACCGGAATGAGCCCCGCATAAGGGTGCGGTATCTGTCGCAGTAATGAGCAACAGCTTCTTCGCCGATTTACATGCGGCATCCAGAAACGGAACTGGCGAGCCAAAGGGGTCTAAGTCCACCAGGTCATACTTATTCTGAAGTAGAAGCACATTTGCATTCTCGTTATACGCCTTCGCTCTTTCTTCAACCGCATTCCGCTTTATGTTTCGGTTTATGACTTCGTAAGCGGAGCTGCTTCGGTCGTTAATAGCCACGCGTAAGCCAACTTCTTTTGCCACTCTAACGCCTCTCACGCCCGTAGCAGCAAGCGCATCTATGTATGCCAGCGATGTTTTTTGTGAAGGCCGAGAGGAAACAAAAGCAGCTATTCCCGCTATGTCTATGTCCCTGCACAATTCCATCAGCGGGTTATAAAAAATTGA
The DNA here is from genome assembly GCA_003601795.1 of Candidatus Methanophagales archaeon. Lineage (GTDB taxonomy): Archaea > Halobacteriota > Syntropharchaeia > Alkanophagales > Methanospirareceae > QEXZ01. Next base: position 2,767 of record PIXU01000128.1, on the reverse strand, counting down.
CTTTGTAGTTTGTGTCGGTATTAATATCCTCGTGGTTCCCTCTTTTACTTCTGAAAACATTTGTTTTACATTATCTTTTAAAGCACCAAAATTATATGATTTCGTAACGTAAGCGTTAACGTTAATGCAGAGAAGGAGTGGAGATAAGGGACAGACACAATGAAAAAGAACGGAGGCGGTTTGCTGGGCGACATAAGGGTAATGACAGTGATACTGTGCGTTTTTGCCGCTTTGATTGTCATCTATGTATATCCGTCACCGCCCGCGGACGCAGGGATAAACGGGAACCTGAGATATGGCCTGGATTTGGTAGGCGGGAGTTCGTTGCAGTTAAAGCTAGAGGGGACGCTTGTTAAGATAAATACAACGTCTGTTAATGAGACGGAGGTAGTTGAGTTTCTTGAAGAGGTGTTAGATACGGAGGTAACGCCTTACGAGGCTGATGATGGCGGGGTGATATACGAGATAAGGAAGAGCGTTACAAAAGAGCAGATGTTGGAGGTGTTAAAAGGGATTAACGGTAGTATAGCGAAGAAACCAACCGGTGAAGACTTCTTTGAGGATTCTATAACTCGGGCGACACGGGATGAAACACGTCGGATAATAGAGACAAAAATAAACATGCTGGGATTAGCGAGCACTACGATAAGAACGGTTGGCGATAACCTCATGATTATAGACTTGGCAGGCATAGATATTCGAACGGCGAGGGACATGGTGGGCAAACCGGGGAAGTTTGAGATACGGATACAGACGAATGGAACGGAAGGGGACATAGTGAAAGGGCAAAACTTGACGGATATTGAGAATATCACGGCTCATGTTATGTATGGCAGCGCGGGAATAGAAAGTGTAGGGACAACGCCAACGAGCGAGATGGGGAAAGGGCCTGAAGGGGAGTATGAGGAATGGGGGGCACCTTTTGCGTTAAATGAGGAAGGAGCAACGGCATTAAGGGATTCTGCAATTGCGTCCGGTGCCGTAGATAATCCAGGGGACCACGAACTGGCAATGCTGCTTGACGACGAAGTGGTGTACAGTGCACCGATAGCGGATGAAGCTTGCGAGAAACTGAAAGAAGGGGTTATTTACCGGTGGACTGCAAACACGGGGTCAGAAGAGGAAGGGAGAAAGAAGGCAAGAGAATTGATAATACACCTGAAAGCCGGTGCGTTACCGGTAAACGTGGATATAGTAGGTTCAGGAGAAGTACCCGCATATTTAGGCGCGAAATTCAAGAATGGCGCGTTAATAGCGGGCTTGCTTGCTCTTATTTCCGTTACAGGGGTCGTTTTCCTGCGATACCGGGAGCCTAAGATAGTATTGCCGATGTTTTTCGCACTTTTCAGTGAAGTGATACTGATATTAGGATTCGCAGCGGTGATACACTGGCAGTTGGATTTACCAAGCATTGCGGGGATAATAGCGGTAATCGGCACGGGAGTGGACCAGTTGGTAATAATAACGGACGAGGTGCTTTCCGGGGGTCGTTCTTCCGCGAAAATGTATCGTAAACGAATAGACTTTGCATTTGGTATAATATTCGTATCTGCGACGACTACTATCGTGGCGATGCTTGCGATTGCTTTTATGGCACTCGGCACATTAAGGGGGTTCGCGATTGTAATCATTGTTGGACTGCTATTCGGGGTTTTTATTACGCGACCTGCTTATGCGCGGGTGATAGAAACGATAGTGTAGAGAGAGAAAAATAGAAATACAAACGGGAAGTTATGGATCTATCGTATATGAAAAAGCATTAAAACTGCTTTAGAACATGGTAAAGGACGCCTTTAAAGATAGTGACGTAAACATAATCCTATTTGGCTTGAGGGCAAGGGGAGACTATACTAAAACTTTGGACATAGACATAGGAATACTTCCCAAGGGCAGGATAAACAAGAAAAAACTCATTCTGCTAAGAGAAAAACAGGAGAACTCGAACATACTCCACTTACAAAGTGGGTGTGGTTGACCTTTCTCAATCGTTCAGCAAATTCAGGGAAAAAGCGCTGAAGGATGGGAAGGTATGGAGGAGTTAGGAATGAGGATAGAGGAAGCTGGAGGGGCTTTGGAAACTTTGCGAGAGGTTCTGGACGAACCTTACTCGGTAATAGTAGGAGATGCCACTATCCAGAGATTTGAATATACCCCTGGGATATTCTGGAAACTGATGAAAGAATATTTGTATAACCACGAGGAAGTTGAGTGCAATTCACCAAAATCATGCTTTAGAGAGGCTTCAAGCGTTGGGCCCCTGAGCGAGGAACAGACCATTTTGTGCCTTGAGATGATTGATGACAGAAACTTAACTTCCCACACTTATATAGAAGAAGTTGCTGAACGCATATACGAAACAATAAGAGATTACTACGAACTCAGGGATACCATATTTGATCACACCAGGAAGAAACTTGAGGAAGTCACCGGAGTGAGAGAATTGTCAAGAATATTTTGTTAGCAAGGGCTTATTTATTTAACTAAAGTATCTGTAACAGAACCTATATCCCTCAATATCTTATCGTAATTTTCATAAATCTCTTCGACCATCAAAGAATCATAAGCATGCACAATGGCATTCCTCAACCCGTTCATCTTCCTTAACTTCTCAAACACATCCTCCTCGATAATCCCTTCCTCTATAGCTCACCGCATAGATTAAGCAACAAATTTAAATATTTGAAGAGTGTTCCAATGATTATGAAATACAATTGTGCGTCTCAAAGAGTCTGAACTTCCTTGGGAGATGTTGCTTAATTAGTGCGTA
>PIXU01000127.1 GCA_003601795.1 Candidatus Methanophagales archaeon | reverse complement strand
AGCATTTGCTGGTGATGTTAACAACGACGGATATGACGATGTGATAGCTGGAGCGCCATACAATGATGCCGGAGGAGCGGATGCTGGAAGGGCGTATATCTTGTTTGGCGGCAACCCAATGGATAACATCCCTGACGTGATTATTACCGGTCAGTCGCCGGGTGACAATTTGGGTGCCTGGGGAGCCACATACGCCGGTGATGTTAACAAAGATGGGTTCGACGATGTGATCGTGAGTGCATGCTACAAAGGGCCAGGCTATGCATACATCTATCTGGGCGGAAACCCTATGGATAATGTATCGGACCTTGTGCTAAGCGGCGAGTCAACTGGTGACCAATTTGGATACTGGTGTGCTTATGCAGGAGATATAAATAAGGATGGATATGACGATGTGATCGTTGGCGCTCCGAGGTACAATGGTGATACTGGCAGGGCGTACATCTACTTTGGTGGAAACCCGATGGACACAACGCCAGACGTTATCCTTACCGGCAGCGGAGCCAATCATAAATTTGGGTCGGTTGGTTCGGCAGGCGATGTTAACAATGATGGATACCCTGATGTGGTAGTCGGGGCACATCGCAGTGATATGGCATACATCTTTTTCGGCGGTGACTCGATGGACAACACAGCAGATGTAACAATGAGTGGTGAGAGTTCTGGCAGTTTCTTCGGCTACGGAGTAAGTAGCATTGGTGATGTTAATAAAGATGGATACTCTGATGTGATTATTGGTGCACCATGCTACTCAGATTCTGGTAAGGCATATATCTATTTTGGAGGGAATCCTATGGATAATAATCCTGACATAACGATAACGGGAAGCTCAGGCGATGGATTTGGCATGACTGTTGGCTTTGCTGGTGATGTTAATGGCGATGGAAACAATGACTTTACCATAGGTGCACCGCAGAATAACATCAATGGGAAAGGGAGGACGTACGTATACACAGTCATTTCAGAATCAACATTCCCAGTCCACAACATAAACACCAGCGAAGATTTTGAAACAATCCAAGAGGCAATAGATGACCCTGATACTTTGGATGGGCATACAATCACGGTCGATAGTGGCACCTATTACGAAAATGTAAATGTGAATAAGCAGCTTACCCTGCGAGGCGTGGACACAGGTGGCGGCAAGCCAGTTGTGGATGCTGGAGGAAGTGGCAGTGCGATTTACTTGAACGCAGATGAAATTCACTTTGAGAATTTTAAGGTGATAAATGCAGGGAGTTCGTGGGGGGATGCAGGAATCAAGATATACTCAAACAATAACACGCTTCTTAACAACACTGTTTGCAACAACGGCTATGACGGTGTATTTCTTAATAGAGGTAGCATTAATAACTGTATCTTAAATAATACTATCTGCAACAATAGTCATTATGGAATATATCTTTACGTTTATTGCAAAAATACTAACATATTAAACAATACTTTTAACAATGAAAGTTCAGGGATTTATATCCCCTACTACTGTACTAACAACACAATAAAGTCCAATGACTTTTTAAACACTGGGAGATCTATATCTATATGGTCAGGCAACAATACTGTTATTGGCAATAAAATTTCAAACAGCGGAGGCATCGAAGTTAGATATTCCATCAACAATACCATCAGTGGAAATAATATTACAAATGGGTGGTATGGTATAGCCATTGAGGACTCAAAAAGCAATATAATATCTGGCAATCATGTTTTAAATAGTCAATGGGGTATCCAACTCCGCCGGTCAGACAACAATACCATTACGGATAATACAGTCGTCAATAACAGCTGGAGTGGCATTACACTCATGGACGCTTGCAGCAATAATACCATCACTGGTAATAATTTAAGTGACAACGATGACGGCATCGACATCTATGGCGGCGATAATAATACCCTCACAGGCAATAATCTTACCAATACCACTAATGGCATCTCTCTCAGCGATGCCAACAACAACACTATAACGGGTAACTTGATTACTGCTACCAGTGGTCGCGGCATCTCTCTGTCCGACTCATATAACAATACGATAACAAATAATGCATTTTTAAACGCGGGTCTTGATGTATATCGCTCCTATCACAACACAGTGCACGAAAACACCGTAAATGAAAAGCCTCTTGTTTATCTCGAAGATACCTCCGATAACGAGATTACAGATGCTGGACAAGTGATTCTTATAAATTGTACTAGTATTACTGTTTCAAATCTTGATTTATCAAATACGGGTGTTGGCATAGCCCTTTTAAAGACAAAAAATAGTACAATCACGGACAATACAATCTATCAAAACCACGACGATGGTATTTACCTTTACTATTCAGAAAATAATACCATAACTAAAAATACTCTCAGTGATAACAACGGCTATGGTATCATATCCAAGTGTATGAACAGCAACACCATTACAGGGAATACCGTCAGCAACAACAGCTACGGTGGCATTGCCACTGAGGACTCGCTCAACAATACTATCAAAAACAACATCGTACAAAATAATGGATTCGGCATAGTTTTTGAGGATTCCTTCTATAATACCATCATAGGAAATACCCTCAGCAACAACAGCGAAATGGGCATCTGCCTCTGGGATTCTGCTTACAATACTATTAATGACAATATACTCATGAACGAAGGTCTTTTTGTTTATTCTTCTTACCATTTTATTCATTTCTATTACTTCCTTTACCAAACCAGCGTAATAGGCAATACAGTAAATGGAAAGCCCCTTGTTTATCTTGAAAATGCTTCGGATATTGAAGTCACAGATGCTGGACAAGTGATACTTGTGAATTGCACTAATATCACAGTTGAAAATTTGGATTTATCAAATACGAGTGTTGGTATAGAACTTTTACATACACAGAATAGTACAATTAGAAATAATAATATCACAAATAACAAATTATACGGCTTCATTTTGGAGTCTAGTAACAACAATACTCTTCAAGGGAATACCATTAACGATAACCATGGCTACGGTCTCGCGTTATACTATTCTACTAACAATACAGTTTACCACAACAATCTCAAGAGTAACACAGGTCAAGCATTTGATACAGTCGGTACCAATTCATGGGACAGCGGCTACCCCTCTGGCGGCAACTACTGGAGCGATTACAATGGTTCAGACTTATATCATGGACCAAATCAAGATATACCTGGCAGTGACGGCATTGGTGATACACCGTATAATATTCCAGGCGGTGCTGGTGCACAAGACCGTTATCCATTCATGAACAAAAATGGTTGGCTATATCCATATACAAAAATAGACGTTGGCGTTACCACTAACATAACATTAGCCAGCCCAGAAGATATAGCCGCATATCTCCCACCTGAATATGCTGGTATGGATATGAGCGACGCAATCGTGCTTAACGTAAATATAACAGACAATACGCCTGATAATCTAACTGATGACGCATATACCGACATCACAATAAAAGCTGGCGAACTCGATATAGAAACATGCAAAGTCTTCAAAACAGGAATTGGATTTTTACCGGAAGTTGACGATGTAACCACGCGTCCAACGGTGTCTGGCGACCCTGCGTTCTCAAGAGATTTGGTTAATAAAACAGTTACTGTCAGGCTCTATGTGGGCGACCCGCTTCTTGGTGTGATACCCCCAGCTGCTAAAGCAATCTTCGATACCGGCGAAGGTACTTACCCGAGCATAATGGGAACGCACAAAGGCGAAATAAAACCATCGTGTAACATCAACGTTAGCAAATTATATACTTATCTCTTCCCTGGAACAGGCGGGCACACCGAATCTATTAAATTAGAAGAAAACGGCACTTTGATAGCGAACGGCACCTGGGAAGGCTATACAGGCGACTGGCATAACATCACATTACATAACGTAACTGGCGATGCTCCTTATGTCAGACTGTTGAAAGGTCATAAATACAATTACACTATCGTAACAGGCTCTTATCCACAGATAATACATAGGAAGGAGTT
>PIXU01000126.1 GCA_003601795.1 Candidatus Methanophagales archaeon | reverse complement strand
CTGATGATGACGGTACAGAGAAGTCGTTTCTGCGCCTAACGGCGTATCGAAATAGACAGGGATGTTTGGAAGTTTCTTCTCTTCGTAAAGCTGTTTCAAAGTGTAAAGTATCTCTTGTGAGCGCCCAACGGCAAATGTAGGAATTAAAACCTTGCCTTTATTGGCATACGTATCCAGGATTATTTGTTTCAGGCGCTCTTTCGGATTTACCGCCGGGTGGCGCTTCGCACCGTAAGTAGATTCAATAATCAGGAAGTCGGTGTTGTTCAACTTTGCAGGGGCATTCATTATGGGTGAACGTCCATGCCCAATATCGCCAGTATAAACCAGCCTGCCAGCACCACAGATGTCCACAACCGAGATGCTTGCACCCAATATATGACCGGCATCGAGGAACGTTACCGAGATGTCCTCAGAAGCATCAACAGGAACGTTCCATTCTGAAACGCTGAATTTGTCAATCGTTTGCACAACATCTTCCTCCGTGAACATAGGCATTACTCCATATTCATCCGCTTCTTTTTGTATCTTCGCGCTGTCCTTTAAAAGCAGTTCAGCGACGTCACGAGTAGCCACCGTTGAATAAATCATGCCATCGAAACCTTCAGCAACGAGCTTGGGTAAAAGTCCTGAGTGGTCGAGGTGTGCATGGGAAAGAACGACAAAGTCTATTTCTCTCGGGTTGAATGGAAATCCCGGTCTGCTTTCTTTCTCATGCCCCTGTCGCTGACCACAGTCAAGCAAGAACTTGCTTCTTCTCGTTTCTATCACAATGCAAGAACCCGTAACTTCTTTTGCTGCTCCTAAAAAATGTAACTTCATTTTGAGTAAGAAAGATTTTTCACCATAAATGGTCCTTCACGCTTGTAGCCAAACCTTTCATAATATTCTCGCACACCTATCCCGCTCATCACCGCTATTCGGCTGTATTCATTATCAAGCGTTATCTCTTCCGCTTTTTGCAACAAACGTGCACCGTATCCACGATGCTGCCAGCTATGCGCCTTTCTTTCGCCCAGACCCACTAATTCACCATATACATGCAGGTCACGAATCAGAGTGGCATTCCTCAACTCTTCTCTATGCGGCGCAAATGGGAACCTCAATCTCAGGAGCGCTATCAAAATATCTTTCTTCACATCTTCGTAAGAAAGGAAATACTCCGTACCCCCGCATGCCTCATAACTTTCAGATAAAAATTTTGTATTTTCATCGTCAGCAACTCTACCCTTCAAAAAAGAAAGACCTGCTTCCCTGCATCTTATACACCGGCATTTATAGCCCATCTCGTGCAGCCGCTCCATCACCAATTGCCTTAAATTACTCTTCTTCACTCCTGCTTCTATATATTGCGAGGGAATATCTCTTTGTATTCTTTGTATTCTCACCCACTTAGGAATTATCCTTTTCGCATAAGCGATTATTTCTATTGCTTCTTCCTCACAAATCGGCTTATATTCTCCCTTTTTCCACATATCATACAGTCTCGTCCCTTTAACCACCAGCGTGGGATATATTTTCAGATAATCAGGCTTGAAGCGTGAATCGTATAAAATACGCTCAAACATCTTTTTATCCTCCTCAATGGAAGAGCCTGGTAAACCGGGCATCACATGGAAGCCTACTTTTAATGCACTGTCTCGCGCTTTTCTGTTCGCCTCTACCGAATCTTCTACCAAATGCCCCCTACTTATATTTCTCAATATCTCGTTATTGACATGCTGCACACCTAACTCGACTTTTGTAGCGCCGAGCGCCAGCATTCGGTCTATCTCCTCCTCCTTCGCATAATCCGGTCTTGTCTCGAAAGTCATGCCGGTGTTTCTTATCTGCCGCCCTCTAACATCTCCAAACTCCTTCATCGCCTCCAAACACTTTTTCACAAACCATTTTTGATAATCCGGAGTTCTCGCGGTTAGCGTGCCGCCCATCAGTATCAAATCGACCTTCTCGAAATCATGACCTATTTCTTCCAGTTGATGTAGTCTCACTTTCACCTGCTGGTACGGATCGAAACCTTGTTGGGCAGCGCGAATAGCAGCAGGCTCCTTACCTACGTAACTCTGCGGTGACGCGAAATCGGAGTCCGGACCACCAGGACACATTATGCACTTACCATGCGGGCATGGATAAGGGGAAGTCATCACGGCAACAGGAGCAACGCCAGAAGCCGTTCTGATTCTTTTCCTCTTTAATTTCTCCTTTAGTTCCTCACTGCACGATTTCAGCACATCGGAATTCCTCGGAATGGTATGCAACACATATTTACCGCTTATCTCCTTTTTCAGTTCGTTTATACTCTCTGCTCGGGTGATCCCATTTTCCGCTATAACCTCTGCTATCTCTTTACATGCTAATTCATAGTTCCTTGCTTCTCCCTTAGCTACCATCTCTACTTCAGGTGCTATTTTACGCATATCCTCTCGATTCTTCTATCTCCAGCTCTCTCTTTCTCTTTTTTTCTCTCATCTCTTCCCTTTTAATTATCTCCTCCATTAGCTCCTGTTGCGCCATTCTTCTCGCTTTTAAATCCGATGTATCGACATTAATTTCCAATATTTCAGCGATTTTTTCCAACAATTTCTTCGCCGCATCAAAATCAGGATATTCAGGATTTGCCAAATTTTGTGAGGTGTTTGCAAAAATACAAGCACCTCTTAGCCCTTTTTCCCTACCCATGGCAACCACAAGCCCAGAAAAACCTATAAAACGATCTACGCTTGTTCTCTTAATCTCGAATCTGTACATTTCTTCCAGCAGCTCCGGGTCAGTTGCGCAGCCCGTTATCCCTTCTTCTATTACTTGTGCGCCCAGCGAAATCACCTTCTTTACTTGAAACTCCTTAAATAAATCCGTGACCTTATCAGCGACCACGTATTGATTAAGAGCATTGTAAGACTGGTAACCTCTTGTTATTATTACGTCCTGATTCTGCTTTTGCCTTTCAAGTGCATAAAATTCTACGCTTGGAAGTTGAACTACATTGGCTTTCTTTATTTTTACACCCGCGGCGCAGGGTGCACCAAGGTAAGATGGTCCATAATAAACGGCTGGGAAAGCGTATGAATATAATTCCGCAAATAGTTGCGGATGTGTTTTTTCCACAAGCTCGTCTACTACTATTTTTCCGACAGACCGCAGCCCTGATGAGCCTACTATTGCTACCGGCTCCTTCAGGTCTATCTTACTCTTATTATAGTAATCTATCCATACTTTTTTTGTTATGCCCATATTTTTTAATAGAACTTTTCTAAGTAAAACTTTTTAGAAAAAAGTTTTATTTGGTAAAGCTTTTCTTTCTAAGAAAAGTTTTAATGAAAATAATAGCTCACAGAGGAGCGAGGGCGGAGGAACCGGAGAATACGCTCAGAGCAGTCAGGAAAGCTTTTGAGTGCGGCGTTGACGCCGTGGAGATTGACGTCAGGTTCAGTAAAGACCGTGAAATAGTAGTGATTCACGATGATACCCTGGAAAGGACGACAAACGGTATTGGAAAGGTGGGTGAGAAAACACTCGAACAGTTAAGAACCCTTGATGCAGGAAAAGGGGAAAAAGTTCCAAGACTACGAGAAGTGCTTTTGCTTGCTGAAAATCTTGGACTTGAGTTGGTTATTGAACTGAAAGAGGAGAATATGGAAGAACTCATAGTGGATGAAGTGAAAGAAGCGAAGATGGAGAAAAGTGTCATAATCTCTTCTTTCTACCATGCTTCAATGCACAAAATAAAAGAGCTTGCACCTCGAATCAAGACCGGGGTAATAATTTCCTCATTGCCTGTTTTCCCTGTAAAAATAGCGATTGATGCGAGTGCAAACGTAATATTCCCGAAATATCCGAGATTAAACGCGGAATTCGTTGTAGAAGCATCGAAAAAGGGAATAGAAATATATCCATGGGCGATAAACACGCGGGAAGATTTAGCGAAGGCGCTTGAACTCGGTGTAGATGGTGTGGTTACGGATGATCCTTGTAAGCTCAAACTTTTCATGGAAAAAATGGAAAAGAGCAATAAGGAATGCGTGATGAAATGATGATTATTGCGGTAGCAAGCGGGAAAGGCGGTACGGGAAAGACCACCGTAGCAGTTAATCTTGCTCTGTCGCTTTCTAACGTACAATTACTCGATTGCGATGTCGAAGAGCCAAATTCACATATCTTCATTAATCCGGTGATCGAGGAGATAAAGCCGGCGTATACGCCAGTGCCAACAGTCAATTACGAGCGGTGTGATTACTGCGGTAAGTGCGCTGCGGCGTGTGAATACAACGCACTTGTGGTTGTGCCGCAAAAAGAAGTGATGGTGTTTCCAGAACTTTGCCACGGCTGTGGGTTATGCTCTATGGTATGTCCGCAGGATGCAATCCGCGAGGAGCCGAGGGAGATTGGTGTTATAAAAACAGGAAAAAGCAGTGACGGCAACATCGACCTCGTGTACGGGGTGTTGAATATCGGAGAAATAATGGCAACACCACTGATTGACCAGGTAAAAGGGGAGCTAAATCCGGAGAAGCCCGTGATTATTGATGTCCCGCCGGGAACGGCATGCCCGGTGATTGCCGCGGTGCAAGGCAGCGATTACTGCATGCTGGTGACTGAGCCCACGCCGTTTGGGCTCTACGATTTGAGGCTTGCGGTTGAGGTGCTCAGGGTGCTTAAGATTCCTTTTGGTGTGGTTATAAATAAAGCAGGGATTGGGGACAGTGGGGTCTATGAGTACTGTGAGAAGGAAGGAATTCAGATTTTGCTTGAGATTCCGTATGACAAGCAGATTGCACGATGCTATTCAGAAGGCGTGCCCTTTGTGAAGGCGATGCCAGAGTGGAAGGAGCGGTTTGCAGGGATAATTGATAAAATTCTCAAAAAGAAAAAGTGTTGAAACAGATAACCGTTATAAGTGGAAAAGGAGGCACGGGGAAAACGACACTTGTAGCCTCTTTCGCCGCCCTCGTAGCGAACAAAGTCATTGCAGACTGCGATGTGGACGCACCAGACCTCCATCTGCTGCTGCATCCGGAAATCATAAAGAGAGAGGAGTTTAAAGGACTGAAAGTTGCTGTTATGGATAAAACGCTATGTACCGAGTGTGGAACGTGCGAAGAGACATGTAGATTCAACGCGATAGCTTTGACCGAAGATTCAGGTTATGCGGTCAATCCCGCACGTTGTGAGGGCTGCGGCGCCTGTGTGTTTTCGTGTCCGCAGGAGGCACTTACGCTTAAAGAGCGGGTCTCCGGGTATGCCTTTATATCAAAGACGAACTATGGCACAATGGCGCATGCGGAGCTAAATATCGCAGAAGAAACGTCTGGGAAGCTCGTCACTGTGGTTAGAAACCGCGCACAGCAGGTTGCTGAAAAGGAACAACGTGAACTCATTCTGATTGACGGTGCGCCGGGCATCGGCTGCCCTGTAATTGCATCATTGACCGGCGTGGACCTTGCACTCATCGTTACCGAGCCCACGATGTCCGGACTGCATGACCTCGAACGAATCCTGGATGTGACCTCTCATTTTGGAATTGATTCAATCGTCTGCATCAACAAATACGACATTAATGAGGAGAACAGCAGGAG
>PIXU01000125.1 GCA_003601795.1 Candidatus Methanophagales archaeon | reverse complement strand
TAATAATGCTCCGGGGCAATCACGAGGGACCCCCGAACCTGCCAGTCATGCCGCATGACCTGCCTCTACTATTCAATCGCCGATTCGGTGCCGGGGGTGCTGAAGTATACACCAGGATAAGGGAGCTCTGGGAATGGTTGCCACATTGTGCACTCGTAGAAGGCAAATACCTGATGTTGCATGGTGGAATGCCGGTAAATGTAACCTCTATCCGTGATATCGAATATGCCACCCCAACATCGCCTATCTTCGCTGAGATACTCTGGAACGACCCGATAGAGGGTAACGGCTACTTCGATTCCATGCGCGGTGTGGGCATGATGTTTGGTGAGGATATTACAGCGCATGGGCTACGAATAATGGGTGTGAAGACACTGATAAGAAGCCACGAGCCATGCGAAGGCGTCCAAATACGTCAGAACGGTAAAGTCCTGACCATATTCTCGAGAAAAGGTCCTCCTTACTTCAATACACGTGCCGCATATCTGAGCATTGATATATCAGAGGAAGGCGAACCGATGGATGCACACGCACTGGTACGAACTGCAGCACGAATATGGTGAATGGTGAGTCACATATCTTCATTCGACCGAATAGCCAAGCTCAATACAGAGTTTTCTCCGCTCCTCCTTCTCCGCTTCACTCTCTATCCTGTTCACCGCAGTGCCATCAACCACTCCCAGCACTGCGCGACCCAACTCAGTCTCGGCTACTATTACCTCTAAGGGGTTCGCCGAAGCGACATAGATATTCGCAACCGCTGGATGTGACTTTAAAACGTTCAGCACATTTATGGGGTATGCATTATCGAGCATGATAAAAAATGTGTGAGAAGCCCCAATATGGAGGCAATTCTCACCCGCCAACTCCTTTAATCGCTCGTCATTACCCGTAACGCGCGTCAATCTCGGTGCCGCTTCGTTCATCGCTACCGCGCATTTTATCCCCGGTGCTGCGGTCAGAAGCGCTTTGAAGATATCATCGCAAGCGAAGATGGTGAAGTTCCCCTGCCCGATGATCACCTGCTTCTCTTCCGGATTCTTCACCTCTACACGTTCTATCTTCACCACTTTACCACGTTTACTCCGTTACTCCGTTTCCGTCATGCTTATCGCTCCCTGCTCGCAGACATCCACGCAGACCTCACAATCGGTGCATTCCTCCGCGTTTATCACCGCATGCTGCTCACGCCCGTTCGGAGCACTGCTCGGATCCGGCTCCTCCACCAGAGTTATCGCCTCTACCGGGCACTCCTCCACACACATGCTCGTTCCTTTCTCTCTCCTTCCCTTACAGCCATCACACTTATCCAGATCTACTACTGCTGGCATTTCTCATATCACGCTCCTTTATCTCCTTTCTATCCTCATTCTATATAAAAGTTGCTATTTTTGCGAGCGCGGACATTTACTGAAAGGGGGATAAAACGAGGTTCTTTGTCAAAAGGAACCTATCAGATATTGTTCCCGATGACTTGGTGGGATGAGCGTGGGTTGCCAAAAGACGCGTTTTCCTGAATCTTGATATCACTTCACCGGACTCCATGATGCACTCTTGCGCGGGATACGAAGAAGATGCCAGATATGAGTCTGGAGGTGGTGATGTGAAGACCCTGATGTAAAAGGTATCTCGTTCCGCCGCTATCTTATTAGCTCCTCTGATAAGTGCCAATATGTTTGCAATTGTGAGTGTGCGCGGTGTGTCTTCGCACCCGCTGCATGTGTAACCTTCTCACCCATCAACGTGCCGTCTAAGTCATTTGCACCATAATTCAATGCAACCTGTGCGAGCTTCGTGCCGAGTGTGACCCAGTAAGCCCTTATACTCCTGAAATTACGCGGCACTATCCTCGATATCGTCTTGAGAATATCAACTGGATTCGCCTTATGCATGATATGCAAGCCAAGTTCTGTGTTCTCAGGATGAAATAGAAGAGGAATGAAGGATACAAACCCACCAGTCTTCTCCTGCAGCTCCCGGAGCTTGAGAAGATGTGTAGCGCGATCCGCCGGCTGTTCTACATGCCCGAAGAGCATCGTTGCATTACTTCTCAGCCCGATACTGTGTGCTATCTCCATGATTCTGAGCCATTCCCCCGCATTCAGCTTCCCCGGACATATAATCTCCCTTATCCTATCTTCTATTTCAGTGGCGGTTTTGATACAGACTCCAGGGAATCGCATCCTTATCTGAGTGAAGATATTCTCGAAATATCCTATGTTCATTGCGAGATTCAGTGAACCAACGATATGAAGCTCGGTAGCGCCCATCTTTACCGCATCCCCGACCTGCTCCAATACTTCATCAACACTCATGAAATACGCTTCTTTATCCCCTAACTCACGATAGAAAGCGCATAAGGGACATTTTGCGACACAGATATTCGTATAATTATTTATATGCCTATTAATGACTAACTAAATTCCCATCCTCACGATTTATACGATCTGCTCGTTCTCCGAGTTCATGAACGTCCTCTTTAAATAGCTCCTCTATCTCCTTACGTCTCATCACGGCACTGATATCTATCTTCTATCCTAAGAGCTATAAATTAACCCTTTTCTGTCACGTTAATCAAAGAGTATGAATATATACGTCCACATATAGTCTGTATACATAGGTGTTCGGATAAGAGATTGTGATTCCAACTATTGGAACTTTTTAAGCTATAAAGTAACTATTTTATACGGTGATAGATATATGAATCTAAGTGATAAAAAGGGAACAGACCCCACGGTGGAAGCCATTGTGAAGATGCTCCCAGAGGATTTTTTAAAAATACTGCGCAGGAGTGTGGGGTTATCAGAAGGGAGCGTAAAATTGACCCAGTTATTCTTTTCTGGATGTTAACGCTCGGATTTGGTGTGCATTTTCTGAGCACCATCCGGGGGCTGAAGCGGAAATACGAGGAGAAAGCGGGGGTGAAACTGAGCATAAGTAGTTTTTACGAGCACCGAGGATGGCAGATTTCCTTCAGAGGTGCGTGCTCCATGCGATTGAGTTTCAAGCACAGCAACCCGGTCGTGTTTTGGGCGATAAATTGAATCGTTTTAAGGATCTGGTTATCCAGGACAGCACGATTATCAAGTTGCGCGAATCTCTTGCGAAGATATGCCCGCAGCAAGGACGAAGAGAGTCGTTGCGGGTGTTAAAGTCTCCTGTGTCGTTAGTGCGATTGGCAATAGTCCTAAATCCGTCAGGACATACCCGGAAAGGACGGCAGAAGCTAAAGGTCGGGACCCTGGCTCAAGGGCTGCATCCTGCTCCCCGAGCTCGGATACTTCAAGTACCTCTTCTTCGACAGAATCGACCGCTATGGCGGCTATTTCGTTAGCAGGCTGAAGAGAACGCCAATCCGTTGATTGTTGCCGTGAATCGTAAATGGCGAGGGAACTCGATAGATGTCGTGGGGAAGAGGTTGAGAGACGTCCTTCCACTCCTGAAGCGAGAAGTCCTGGATGTGGAAGTGGAGGTCAAATTCAAGCGTAGAAAGTACAGGGGGAAGCAAAGCACGGTGAATAGGAGATTCAGGCTGGTATGTGTTTTCAATTCTGAATCGGGGGAATATCACACCTATTTGACCAATATTCCGGTTGAAATATTGGCTGCAGAGGACATAGTACGCCTGTACGCTGCGAGATGGGAAATTGAACTGATATTATGCTCACTTTATACAGCATTTACCTCGGCTAGGGACGCGATCCGAATGTCAAACGAGAGAGGTTGATGGATAAATGGATTACTTAACCGAACACACATGGATTGGGTTTGATTGTGCCAGTACGCGTGCCTGATATTGAGGGGTATGGATTTGAGGGTGTGCCGATGTCGAAGACTTTTAATGCTCCTGAAGTGGTAAATATTATACTCTGAACTCTCTGCCGAATTCCCACTTTGATCTGTGCCGTTTACAACGAAATAATAACAGTTGCCTGGTAGCAATCCTGCTAATTCAATGACATGAGTCTTTACAAATAGTGAGTTCTTCTCTCTTTCTGTATAAATTCTCGATGCTTTGCCATACAAACTATCCTCGGGGTGTGGTGTCGTTTATGAATTTTTGGGAAGATTAAATTGCACTAACTATTGAGACCTGTACGCAAAGAAATAGAATAATAAGAGTTCTTTGGTCTTCATTTTCATGTTTCGCCTCGATTGACTGATTCGTTCTTTTCTGGGACTGGGTCTATCACATCAAAATTCTCTATTTCCTCAATCTTTGATCTCAATTTTTTAAATGCCCCATCATGCGTCATTATTTCATTCACACCGTTCATAACCATTGTAGCCAATAAAACCGCATCTCTGCCTCCTATTCCATAATTCCAATATTTGGATAGCAGTTTGAGTGCTTTCTGCATCGTATCATAAT
>PIXU01000124.1 GCA_003601795.1 Candidatus Methanophagales archaeon | reverse complement strand
GAGAAGACCGCGTGATTTTTACTTGCGATTTCCTCGGCTCGCATCTCGCAACCAGCGATTTGTTTGTGACCGATGAGGCGATGGTCTATGAGGCAGCCAAGCGATACTATGCGGAGATTATGATGCCTTTTCGGACAACTATCAGGAAGAACTTAGAGAAGCTAAAAGATCTGGAGATAGAGATAATCGCGCCAAGTCATGGTCCCGCTTATGATAAGCCAGACTTTATTCTCAATGCTTACATGGATTGGGCTTCTGACGCTGTGAAGAATGAGGTGATTATCCCCTACATCTCGATGCACGGTAGCACGAAGAAAATGGTGGATTACTTCACAGAGGCTTTGATTGACCGAGGAATAACAGTAAAGCAGTTCAATCTCTCAGAACCAGATATCGGGAAACTGGCGATGGCATTAGTAGATGCAGCTACGGTTGTGATTGGATCACCCACAGTTCTGGTTGGACCACATCCGAAAGTCTTTTATGCTGCCTGTCTTGCAAATGCGTTGAGACCAAAACTGAAATTTGTGTCCATAATCGGGTCTTATGGTTGGGGTGGCAGGATGGTGGAACAACTTGCAGGAATGATGACCAACTTAAAGGTGGAAATACTGGAGCCGGTTGTGATCAAAGGAGTTCCGAAAGGCGCGGATTTTGTGGCTTTGGACAGATTAGCTGATGAAATTGTGAACAAGCACAGGAAGCACAATATAATATACCCAAGTTAACAAAGTCGTGAAAAATAGAAAACCTTAAAAAGATAAGCAAGCATTAAAAAGTAAAAATGGGAGCAGAAAAGAAGAAGGATTTATTAGAGCAGGGGGCTATTATCCAGCAGGATTATGAAACGTACGCTATTGCGCCACATATACCGGGAGGGATTTGCGAGCCTTCTACGCTTAGAAAAATAGCAGATGTCGCAGAGAAATACAATGCTAAAGCATTAAAATTGACCTCTGCACAAAGAATAGCTATCGTGGGTATAGCGGAGCGCGATATAGAAGATGCCTGGCGAGACCTCGATATACCACCAGGTTATGCTATTGGGTTATGTGTCAGAAGTGTGAAGTTCTGTCCGGGAACAACGTTTTGTAAAAGAGGAAAGCAAGATTCTGTGTCCTTAGGTATGGAATTTGACAGGAAATATCACGGAATGACACTGCCTTCAAAGTTTAAAATCGGGGTTTCTGGCTGTACGAATAGCTGCGCGGAATCATGGATAAAGGATTTGGGCTTTATCGGAATGCCAAAAGGTTGGAAAGTGGTTGTTGGCGGTTCTGCGGGTGCGGCTCCTACGATTGCCGAAGTTCTGGCGGAAAATCTAACTGATGATGAGGCTATTGATATTGCAGATAGAGTCATCAACTACTACAAGAATTGCGATACTAAAAAGCGATTGGGCAGATATATTAAGGAGATAGGGTTTGAAGAGTTCAAAAGGGAGATATTCTAATATGAATCTTGCAGAAAAGGAGGAGGCACTTCTGCATGTAACAAAAGTAGAAGGCAAGGAGATCCCGTGGGACCCCACGCAACTGAGGAGAGTCCAGGAACACCCCTGTTTCAGTAAGAACGCTGCCCATTTATTTGGTAGAATGCATCTCGCCGTGGCACCGAAGTGTAATATCCAGTGTAATTACTGCATACGGAAATTCGATTGCGTGAATGAATCGCGGCCAGGTGTGACGAGTAAGGTACTTACACCGCAGGAAGCGTTAGAAAGGGTAAGAGAAGTGTTGAAGGAGGTGCATTACATCAAAGTTATTGCCGTTGCGGGACCCGGAGAGCCGCTGTACAATGAGGAGACGTTCGAGACGTTCCGGCTCGTAAAGGAAGAGTTCCCGCATCTGATGCGATGCTTGAGCACCAATGGCTTGCTTCTGCCAGATCGAATGGATAAAATCGAAGAGTTAGGAATAGGAACCTTGACCGTTACCTTGAATGCTATTGACCCTTCTATTGGTAAGAACATCTATTCGTTTGTCAATTATCACGGTAAAATATACAGGGGAGAAGAAGGAGCAGAAGTACTGTTGAGAAATCAGTTAGAAGGAATTCGAGAGGCGGTGAAGCGTAAGATTCTGGTGAAAGTGAACACTGTCCTTATTCCCACAGTGAATGATAAGCACATTGTTGACATAGCGAAGAAAATAGCGGAAATGGGCGTTTATATGCAGAATATCATGCCCCTCATCCCACAATACAAGTTTGCACATATCACACCGCCAACACCGCAAGAGAAGAAACAAATGCAGGATAAATGCCGCAAGTATCTGATGCAGATGACGCACTGCCGGCAGTGCCGAGCAGATGCTATCGGGAGACTCGGAAAGGATATTCAACACTGCTACTTATGAGAGGGGTGATGTTTTTCCTTGTGATTTTGCATTCTGGAAGGACACATGGCAGAATCAGATTCCCAATCAAGTTTGTACACTTTACATACGCATTTGTTATTCCGTTAATTTACCGCCGAGAAATGATTTTTCCGACTCTCCGCGTTTTCTGTGCGCTCAGCGGTAAGCAAGTATCTGGCGGGAGATGGTGGAGGAAAAAAACCAGCTAATTATTTATGCTTTTGCTTTCTATTTTAATACCGAGAATTGAAGAGAGAAGGAGGAGAAAGATGACAAAAAAGATAGTTATCGTTGGTGGTGGTATTGCTGGGATATATGTGATGAGGAACTTGCTTGCAAGGAAGGACGCAGTGGAAGAAGAAATGGAGTTAACGCTAATAAAGCGAGAGAAAAGCGGCTGGGTATCCACGTGTGGACTGCCTTTTGCCTTGCGAGGCTGGTACGAGATAGACAGAACAGAGATAAACAAGCCGCAGTTTTTCATCGACCAGGGCGTTGATTTCAGAACTGAGACAGAGGTAACGAAACTAAATTTAGAAGAAAACAACGTAGTCCTTAAGACAGGCGAGGAGCTAAAATACGACTTTCTCGTTATAGCGACAGGGAGAAAACAATTCGTGAAAGAAACGAAACTCGATGGTGTTTTCACTTTTAATAATGAGGAGGATGCGGAAAAGATAGAAGCTGCTTTGAATAAGGATGGAGTGAAAAACGCTTATATTCGCGGTCGTGGTATTATAGGATTGCAGGCTGCAGCCGCTTTTGCAGCGAGAGGATTAAAAACAACGGTTCACGGTGGACCACCTTCTTTGCTGCCTTCCAGCTTAGACCCTGATATGGGCGATCTGGTCAAAGAGCGGATGGAGAAAGACGGCATAAGATTCATTCTCGATAGAAGAGAGATAACGGCTATAAAAGGACATGAGGGGTGGGCGAAATCGGTGGTGATAGGAGAAAAGGAAGAGGAGAAAGAGGAGATTCCCGCAGATATTGTTATAATCGGCAAATGGATGATCCCTGAGGTAGACCTCGCAAAGGAAGCGGGGGTGGAAATAGGAGAAAGTGGAGGAATAATTACGGATAGAGCAATGCACGTTAAAAAAGGAAGGCGTCATATAAACAATGTATATGCAGTTGGTGACTGTACAGAAGTTGTAGATGGGATCACGCATCGTCCGAGACTGAATCAACTCGCATCTACTGCTGTCACTCAAGCTAAGATCATTGCTGATAACGTACTCAGCGATATTAGTGGGCAACCAGGTTTATATTCTCCTTGCGAATATTGTTTTGGACCAACAGTAGCGGATGTCGGGGGTGTCTTGATGGGTTCAGTAGGTGTTACAACCGAAGCGGCAAGCCGCGCAGGGATAAAAACAATAAGCGGTAAGGCAACAAAACTCGTAAAGGCAAGATATTTCCCAGGAGCGACGCCTCTCACCCTGAAATTGATCTTCGATGCATACACCAAGAAATTGATAGGAGCGCAGATGGTCGGCGAAGCCACGGTTGCTGAACGTGTAAACGAGTTGGGTGTTGCTATACGCGCTGGTATGACCGCAGAGGAGATGAGAAATATGGAGAGATGCTATGACCCTTCGCAGGCTTTGCTGATAGATGTGACAATAGATGCTGCAGAAAAGGCTTTAGGTATTACACCGGTGTATTAGCCTTTTCTTTTCTCCTTTTTTCTTTCAGAAACTTTGCCGAGATAAGTTTCTTCTTTTTTAATTCTAATAGTTATCATGAACTTTCGGAATTTGATTTAACCGTAAATTTGGTGCGAAGTGCGGAAGCAGCGGAAGAGATCATCAGAGAACGGATAAATCCCGCCAAAATACTAAACAATTTCTAAAAATCTCTCTGGGGGAACTACCACCACCTCAAAATCCAACCCTTTATTGACGCCATAGGAATAATTTGTCGAAAGCATCGAAAGTTTTAAATAGGGGGTGCACCCCATGATTTACATGAAATATGATAAAATGAAAAAGGCAACAAAAATAGTGGTAACATTGATATTAGTAGCGGTGTTATTAGCCGTAGTATCTTCATTCTTGTGGGAAGAAAGGGAACATGAATTAAAGGTAGCTGTCCTCCACATTGGTCCCATAGGGGACTCTGGGTGGACCTATGAAGGGCACTTAGGGGCTCAAGCAATGGCTGAAGAATTGCCCTTTGTCGAACTTTCAGAAAGGGAGGAGGCTTGTGGTCCCGATGCTCCACAGATAATGAGGGAATATGCTGAGGCAGGATACAAAGTAATCTTCTGTCACAGTTACAATTTCGGTGAATATATCCAGCAGGTAGCTCCAAATTACCCCGATGTCATATTCATGTGGGGGGCTGGCGTTGAAAAAAAGGCTCCTAATACAGGTATATACTTTGCGAGGATGTATGAAGGTGAATTCTTAGCTGGAATGGTAGCTGGTGCAATGACCAAGACAAACAGGATTGGCTATGCCGCTGCCCTTCCAACATCTGAAGTGGTGAGAACTATCGATGCTTTTGCCAAAGGAGTTGCCTCAGTTAATCCTGACGCCAAGGTCTATGTGGAGTGGATAGGCGAATGGTATAACCCCAAAAAAGAGAAGGAAACAGCTTTATCCCTTATTGACAGGGGATGCGACATTATCACCCACCATTCCGATTCTTATGCTCCAGCACAGGCAGCAGAGGAAAGTGGTGTCTACTATATAAGTTTTAACTCAGATATGAGAAGATTTGCCCCACATGCATTTCTAACTGGCGTTGTTTGGAACTGGGCTCCCATCATGACCGATGTAGTGAAGGCAGTGCGTGAGGGAACATGGGATGAATATCCGGGTCAGGACTGGTGGTATGGGCTTGCTGAAGGAGGAGTAGAGCTCGCCCCCTTTAGTGACTTAGTTCCTGAGGATGTGAGGGAGATGGTTGAAGAGAAAAAGCAAGTGATCATCGAGGGAGAGTTTGAAGTCTTCCCAGGGATGACTGACGAGGAGCTACGAGAGATTTATTATTTTGAACCGAACGTAGTGGGCGAGCTTCCTTAGCTCCACCGACTGAGCAATATCCTGAGGGAAAATCCTCTTTCGCCTGTCAATAGTAAAATCGCAAAAATCGAAAATTATAATATACCCACACAACAAAAACTAAAAAGATTAAAGTATTCTCCATGACCTTGCTGTATTCTCGCATCAAAAATTTCGGCTACCAATGATGTGTATTAAACTTTACTTATTTCATCAGCTCCCATATATACAGCCGAGCCCATGAGAATGCTACTGCTACACCAGCGATATTTGCTGCAACCAAGCCCCACCAGATTCCCACCAAACCCAATCCAAAGGTGAAACCAAATACGACTGTAAATAGTGGAGTCAGTATAAGCGTTCGCAAAATCGTGACAATCAGTGCGTTCATACCTTTTCCTGTCCCTTGAAAAAGCGAAGAAGAGAGCATGCCAAATGATATTGTTGGGTGGTAAAAACTGATTATCCTGAGGAAAGTCGTCAAACCAGGTGCGATACGTGCTGCTGCCTCGGCTTGTGTAAATACCGCGGCTATCTGAGGTGCGAAAATGAAGGTTACCAACGCTATAACTGTCTCCATCAAAAAGCCAATCTTCACCGCATAGAGATGAGCAATACTTACCTTCTCAAATGAGCGCGCACCAAAAGCAGCCCCACTTACCGGAACAAGAGCAGTAGAGATACCCATTGTCGGCAGGACTGCTATGCTTACCACACGCCATCCGGTGGAGTAGATTGCCACGCCAT
>PIXU01000123.1 GCA_003601795.1 Candidatus Methanophagales archaeon | reverse complement strand
CACGCATAGACGGGGTGGAGAAGGAAGTAGCGAGTTTGAGGAGCGAGATGATGACGAAGTTCGAGTCGGTGGACGTCAAGTTCGAGTCGGCAGATGCCAAAGTTGAGGGTTTGAGAAAAGAGATAATGACGAAGTTCGAGGCTGTGGATGGCAAGTTTGAGTCGGCAGATGCTAAAGTTGAGAGTTTGAGAAAAGAGATAATGACGAAGTTCGAGGCTGTGGACAGGAGGTTCGATGCCGTGGATTCCAGGCTCGATTCGCTCGAAGCGAAGCTACCGGTGATGGAGAAGATGGCGGAGTTTGAAGCAAGGCTTGCGGAACTCGAGCGGAAAGTAACCGCATAGTGCCTGTGCCGTGCATCCTCATAAGCACCTTCTCCTTTTCCATTTCCACAGCCACTTCTTCAATCATTTCCACACGATTTCCTCCTATTTTTCCTATCCTCCGTTTTTTCTTTTAGCACAGGTTTTCTTTTTGCAAAAAAGAAAAAGTGTTTAATAAAATCATTTTCGGTTTTTTAAAAATAATATGTTAATAACCGAAAGTATCAAATGCAAAAATGGGAGTGAGCACACATTTAAAATTTATGAACCATTAAACAGAAGATTTGGAGATATTGGATATATTATTTAGCAGAAAATCTGGAAGAAGTGTGCTCAAACCACGAGATTGCACATATACAAAGTTTACCCCCGGGAGCACGAAGAGCGCTGAGATGATATATGAGTTGTCGGGTATGTTTCGGGTGTGAACATCTTTTTATTTATATGAGGAGAACAAAATAGGAAATCGAAGAGAAAGTATTTAAATAACAATATGATAAACATTTCATCATGGAGAAAATGGGTAAAGTACCTGGTTGGTTAGAACGGTTGCTCATGCCGAAGTTGAATGAAATAAGTGGAGAAATAAAAGCCATACACACACGCATAGACGGGGTGGAGAAGGAAGTAGCGAGTTTGAGGAGCGAGATGATGACGAAGTTCGAGTCGGTGGATAGGAGGTTCGAGGCTGTGGAATCCAGACTCGATTCGATCGAAGCGAGGCTTCCGGTGATGGAGAAGATGGCGGAGTTTGAAGCAAGGCTTACGGATTGCGTAGCATTTTGATTAAACTTTCTTAAAGTTTGATTGAGAAGAAGTTAAGCGTGCGTGCCTGAACACGAGTAAACCAGAAATCAGCGAATAGAAAACAGCATTCTGACCTCTGTTCTCTTACTTCTAAGGATGCCTCTTCTTTTTCCAGTTCCTCATTCATTCCCCTCATCATTTTTTACCCTAAAACGGTCTGCAGGTCAGTTGATATTGCGGGTCGCCGATGAACGTCTGGTTCTCTATTATTCGCACACACGGTTATGTTGTCCTCTGGTGCGGTGTAAGTCCACGCGTAGTCAAAGCAGCCTATATAGCTCTCACCCAGCGCTAAGACTACCGGTACCTCATCGTGTGCTTTTTCACTGCCGTCTACATAAAGCGTGGCGTTATGGTATGCTGGGGCTGTTCCCCTGCCAATGTTCGTGATGTTGTAACAAGCAGTTCTGCAGGTTTCCCCATATCTCGCTGATAATCAAATCTCCACTTACTATCTTTACGCTTCCGTTACTGACATTGGTCGGGATAGGTATGCCATCGGGATCGCTCAAGCATGTCCACATCTCATCGAACCGAAGCTCGCTGATGCCTTGTTCACCAATTGCTTGAAAGGTGATAGTTGTAAACGTTCCCGAATCAGTTACCCCTCCACCACCATATATTCACCATAATCTATCCATCTGCGGGTATTACCTTCTCCTACGGACAGGGTCTCATACCCGTTGGAGAATGAGCCGGGGGTTAACGAAGTTGCATTTCAACAGAGTATTGACGAATAGAGTAAGTAAGCGACACCCGCGGTCTTATTCCCCTCAGGGTTCTTTCTTAGCACCCCGAAAACCCCGTAAGGTTTCTTTGGAAAAGAAAGAAAGTGTTTTATATACTCTGAGTCAATATGATTATAGGTGTCAAAAATGGCGGAGTTGGTGATTAAAATACCGGGAATCGAACTTGATGAGGAGACAAAATCAGCATTGGGGAGATATAAGAGCGGTGATAAGACTCAGGCTGGCGAGGGGATTACTCCTTAAAAGAATGGATAAAATGCTGGCAAACTCCACATTAACCGATGAGGATTGCTTGCTCCTGGGTGATAAGGTTAAGGAAGGCGTTGCTGAGGAATGGAAGAGACGCGGGTGGCTGTGAATGAAGTTGGTCCTTGACGCTAATATGTTCTATTCTCTTTCTTCATTTTTATCCGAGACAAGACCATAGCCTCGGGTAACACCTTTTTCTTTAGGGGTTGATCGACAAATATTTAGAGATAATTACGCGGGAAAAATTATGAGAGAAGCAATTCCAGGGGTAAGGGCAAGGTGGATTCGCACCATGCATCAAACTTTAGGAAAGTTTGATCAAACTGCTTCGCATCAAACATTTTATCCGGCATCACAGGCATAGCAGCCCCGGTGTCAACCGGCTTTCCTCCTTTTCCCTTACCCCTTCCGGCTCCAGGAACCTTCGCCTCGCTAATTCGTCATCAACAAAGTTCTTCATTTTTCACTTCCTCTCTTTTACCACGGCTTCTTTTCCGCATATCTCTTTTCTTTATATTTTGGCATGATCACCGTGATTAGCACAACTGCAATTGAGATAGGAATTATCAGAGGCAAGATATAAGCTGCTATGGTTGCACAGACGGTGTATGTATAGCCAAGCCAGCCGAGTGTGAAGACCAGAGAAGTAAGCACTGCAATTGACAGCACCCCGAATCCAGCAGCCTTTAAGATACCAGCCAACACGCCATATTTTCTTGACGGATATAGAGATATTACAAATGCTCCAGCCAGAAAAGCTATTATAAGCGCAAACAAACTGCCGTTCAGCGTGATACCTGCGAAGTGAACCATAGGAGTAAGAAGGAGCACTCGCACCAAAGCTCTTAAGTTGTTGTTCGCGGCGAGAGCATTTGCAATCGGTGGGCTTGTTAAATAATACGTTTCGACAAGAGCTTTGCCAGGCGTGTTTGTGCTCAGCACCACGTTCCGGAATTTGCGCAGGATATTTATATCCTCGTGTAAAGGTGTTCCATAAGCTGCGGTTGCAATGAAACAGGGTGATGGCGCCGCATTTAATGAGATATTGAAGTTAAATAGCCCGCCTTTATTGATATCTTCCGGTGTTATGGCATAATTAAATACTTTTGAATGGCTTCCATCCGTGCTCATGGTGGCGTTGAATTTCAGTATTTCGGTGGCATTCACGTCAGTTCCAGTGGCAAGCACGAGTTGATAATAGTTAGAAGTGGCATTCGTCTTCGCTGTGAACTCTTCTGATGTGTTCAAATTCGTTATCGTTATCGTTGAATTGTTCACCGGAGAGCCGTCAGAATAGTTAACAACCCAGCCGAATATTAATAAAGGTGTAGTCGGCGGTATTAGTATTGTATTTGGTGCTCCTGGTGTGGGGACATCAAAGACCCGGAAGTCTGCACTGTCGTTATTGGTGTCCACGCCATTGGGGTATCTGCCCGCAGATTCATCGTCCCCCGGTGCTGGAGCAT
>PIXU01000122.1 GCA_003601795.1 Candidatus Methanophagales archaeon | reverse complement strand
TTGTGCTAAAAATAGCAAGATCTCTGGGAATATTGTAAGTAATATTACTTTACCAGGAACTCACGGAACTTCAGATTCTGCTTTATGAGACCAATAAACTTTTAAGAAAAGTTTAATCAAAAACGCTTCGCACAAATGCCTCATGCAGTCTTTCACCACTGATATGGCTTCTTTTTATGTATGCATCAAAGAATTGTGTAAATACTTCATTTAACTCCCCTAAAGACTTCCTTAAACCTTCAATAAAGAAATCGTAACCACGTTTGTAATTTAACGGGATATCATTACGATATGCCGTGAAATACTCAACATCATTGAAACTAACAAACCTGTCTTTAACAAATTTCCTGAGTAGAAGGATTCTTCTCCTTTCTTCTCCTGTAAGATTAGCGACGCCTTTATGAACAATTTCGTCTATATCAAGTTCTAATTCCTTGTTTACCCTCTCTCCTTTCTTATCACGCTCATACTCATAAACACTAAAATCATGTCCATTCGTCAGAATTCCATATCTTACATCGCCCCATTTCCAGCAAATAACCTTCTAATTTGCTGATATGCGAATACTTTTGATACAAATTCAGTTTCGGACATTCGGTAAATCCCGTGTTGTTTTCTATTTCAACCAACACATTTAACTGCCAAGTAAACACCCTTTTTACCTATTTTCCATCTCTTCTCGGAAATCTGCTCACCCTTCGCTGAACTTGAGGGTTTTCCCTCTTCTATGCCCACCGCAAGCGTCTCCTCACAGATATAATCTGAGAATTTATTTATTGCTTCTTTTACCTCTTCGTCGCCCTCGTACATAATCCTTATCTTCTCGGTATAGTCCAGGTCGAGGTCCTTCCTCATACCCTGTATCCTCCTTACGAGGTCTCTGACCAACCCTTCTTCTATGAGACTTTTATCCAAGCTAATATCCAAAAATAAGGTTGTATCTTCATCCACCTCTATCTGTTTATATCTCTCTGCTGCAACAAACTCACTCTTTGGCTTCTTGTCTTCAAATTTCATTTCCCGAACATTCAATTCATCCTTCAGTATCTCTGCCAAACTCGACATTTTTTCTTTCTTTTCTTTACTGCAAACGACCATTACTTCCTTTAACGGCTGTCTCATCTTTATCCCCGCATCCGATCTCGCTCGCCTGCCAGCCTCAACTAATTTTGTAATTAAGCCCATCGAATCCTCTAATTCCTTATCTATACGCGATTCATCCAGGGAAGGATAATCGCAAAGATGCACGCTTTCCTCTTCTTCAAAAACAGTTCTTACTAAATTTTGGTAGATGTGCTCCGTGATGAAAGGCACGAAAGGAGCGAGCAGCTTGCACAATGCGACAAGAACCTCATATAACGTCAAGTATGCACAATCCTTATCAAAGTTTTCCTCTGCGACCCAGAACCTCCTCCGTGACCTCCTTATATACCAGTTGCTCAGGTCGTCAATCACGAACTTTTCTATTTTCCTCGCTGCGAGGTGTATCTCAAACCGTTCAATTGAATCAATTACTTCTTTCACGAGGGAGTTCAGCCTTGACATGATCCATCTGTCCATTGCACTCCTCTTCTCTAACGCGATTGCCTTCTCCTTTGGATTGAACTCATCTATGGTGGCGTAGGTAACGAAGAAGAAATAAGAGTTCCAAAGCGTGTTCAAGAACTTCTTTTGCCGCTCGGCTATCGCAGACTCTGAGAAACGTATGTCTTCCCACGGAGGACATGCGGTAAAGAAATACCATCTTAACGCATCTGCTCCTTCATTATTGAATATAGTAGTTATATCAATCACGTTCCCTTTGCTCTTACTCATCTTTACTCCCTTTTCATCCAGTATATGCCCCAGCGAAAGCACGTTTAGGTAGGGAGGTGCATCAAAAATAGCAGTTGAAACCGCAAGAAGAGAATAGAACCAGCCACGAGTTTGATCTATCGCCTCGGTAATGAAATTAGCAGGAAAGTTCCGCTTGAACTCTTCATTCTCATAAGGGTAATGCCATTGTGCGAAAGGAGCTGCACCTGAGTCGTACCAGCAGTCTATCACGTCCTTTACCCTTCTCATTTCTCCGCCGCAATCGTCACAACGAAACACCACCTCGTCAATGTATGGTCTGTGCAGATCAATGTTTACGTCTGACTCCTCAGGAAATGGAAAACCCTTTGCCCTTTCTTTCAGTTCCATTATGCTACCAATACAACATTCCTCCCCACATTCTTCACATATCCAGATATTCAACGGAGTACCCCAGAATCTCTCTCTGCTGAGTGCCCAATCCTCGATATTCTCCAGGAAATTGCCGAATCTGCCGTATTTCAAATGATCTGGATACCAGTTTATCTTTTCATTATTCGCTATCAACCTATCACGCAGCGATTTCATTCCAATAAACCACGATTCTCTTGCGTAATATAAAAGAGGCGAACCACATCGCCAGCAGAAAGGATATGAGTGCAAATAAGTGCTCTTTTTGTATAGCATACCACGCTGTTCCAGCATTTCTATTATGTGCTTATCTCCATCTTTTACAAAAACACCTTCCAGTGATCTAAACGGGACCTCACTCGTAAACTGACCCTTACTGTCCACGGGCTGCGAAAAGCCAAGTCCTTTAGCCCTGCATACCTCATAATCATCCGCCCCAAATGCAGGAGCAATATGAACGACGCCTGTTCCCTCCTCTAAGGTGACGAAATCGGCAGTGATTACTCTATGTGATTCCCCTTCTACGGGCACCTCAAAAAGCTGTTCATATTCTTTGCCTTCTAAATCCGATCCTCTTAGTCGCTCTATTATCTCGTATTCGCCCTCCAGGGCATCCAATCTGGCTTCTGCAAGAATCAAAATCTCTTCTTCTGGCTCTGACTTCTCCCTCGCCTTTACCTTTGCTTTTACATAGGTATGTGCAGGATGAACGGCGAGTGCGATATTCCCAAATAAAGTCCAAGGAGTTGTAGTCCATGCCAGCATAAACATCGGCTCCTGTTCTTGTTTCAGCCTGAACTTTACGTAGATTGAAGGGTCTTCCACATTTTCATAGCCCTGTGCTACTTCATGGCTGCTCAGCGTGGTTTCACACCTCGGGCAGTAAGGCACAACTTTATGACCTTTATAAAGCAAGCCTCTTCTCCATATCTCCTTTAACGACCACCAGACCGATTCTATATATCTGTTATCAGAAGTAATGTAAGGAGAATCCATATCTATCCAGAATCCCACTCGCTTGGTCGCATTCACCCATTCTTTTTCGTACCTGAAAACCGAGTCCTTGCACTTTTGATTGAATTTCTCTATCCCGTACTCTTCTATCTCCTGCTTGCTGTTTGTCCCCAGTTCCTTCTCTACTTCTATCTCCACCGGCAGACCGTGCGTGTCCCACCCTGCTTTCCTTTCCACATAGAAGCCACGCATCGTTTTGTATCGCAACACGAGGTCTTTCATAACCCTTGTAAGAATATGCCCTGGATGGGGAAGTCCGTTTGCTGTTGGTGGACCCTCAACAAAAACGAACTTCTCACAGCCCTCCCTGCGAGCTACGCTGCGCTCGAATGTCTTTTCTCTATTCCATTCATTCAATACTTCTTCTTCCAGTTGTACGAAATTTGCTTTTTGCACTTCGCCTCTGAAATATGCCATATCTCCAGCTCCACCTAACTATTATAATTTCTATTTCTTATTATTATTCCTGCTCTTACTCTTATAATCTTCCAGAGCTGCTCTTAGCGTATCCACTGCAAGCACAGAGCAATGAATGTTCTCCTCTGGTAAACCACCCAAAATAGATAAAATATCCCTATTCCCTATCCTGAATGCTTCTTCGATTGTCTTTCCTTTTACCAGTTCTGTAATGACGCTTCCACATGCCATTGAAGCACCACAACCATCAGTTATAAATTTGCAATCCACGATTTTATTTTCTTCGACTTTAATATGCATCTGCAGTGTGTCACCGCAGGGGCCTGTTACTCTGGCAGCACCACTGGGGGTTTCCAACGCACCTACGTTTTTTGGGTTGTATGCCTCCTCAAGTGTCTTCTCAGTGTATATTCCCCTCGCCTCTTCTAATATCTCCTCTTCCATGCTTTTGACAAATTCATCGAAATCGGAAGTTTCATTTTTTTCGCTCATTTTTCATTTCATCACGCATCTTTTCGGCTGAGAAGCTATTACTTCATCCATATAGCAATCCTCACACAGCTTAACGCCTCCGAACTCGTAAACGTCCCCTGATATTAGCTTGCCACATTTTCCGCATTTTATATTTATATTTGTCTTATTGCTCATTTCCATTTTTTATAACTTTTCGATACTTCTTTCCATCTCTTCAAGTTGCGCTCCTATTACCTTTAGTTGCGTTTTTATCGCATCCAAATCCTCTCCCTTTTCTTCTCCTCGCTTTAAAATCGGGAATGAATATGGAACTATTTTAATTGCCCCCCGCGGACAAGTCCTCATGCAGATAGTGCAGCAGATGCACCTGTTAACATCTATTACTGCTTTTTTATTATGTACAGAGCTCAATGTTTCTTTGGTAAAGCTTTCTTTTTGAAAGAAAGGTTTTTTATCAACAATCCTAATTGCACCTGTCCAGCAAACTTCGGTGCACTTTCCACACCCTACACATAGGTTTTCATCAACAAATGCCTTCCATATTAATAGCGATGATTGTTGCATAGCGCTCTAAAAAATAAAAAAAAAAGAAAGAAAGAGCGGGTTTACCCCCTTGCTTTCTCCTATCCTACTTGCAAAAGGCGCAACTACCGCCAGAAGCACCGATATCCGCTGCCATACGGTTTTCTTCGTATAGCTTCGACCAGCACTCCTGACAAACCATAATGCGTCCAAGCTCTTTGTGGTCTGCTTCCATTCTACTCCCTTCTTTTCCACACAGTTCGCATTTACCCATTTTGTCTTACCCCCTGTCGTATTCTATTTTCTCAGTTCTTCCAATCTCTTCTTTATCTGCTCTAACTGGTTGCCAAGCATCTTCGCCTGCGATTCAAGCATCGAGATTTCCTGTTCCTTTGGCATCGCGGGCATGCCTGTTGGTGTGGGTGCTTGCTGTATCCATGAACCGAATTGCGGCATCTGTCCGGTTTGTATGAGATACTGTGCCGCTGGTGGTAATCCAGTCGGGCTTCTCCCTATCCAGCCTGGCGAGTATCCAAACCTCATCCAGCCTGGCAAACCAGTCAGATAATACATGTTTCTCCATCTGTATCCTCCCATTTTTTTCATATCACCTCCTAAACTTTTTTACGGTCTCGTCATTTTAGACCCGCATTTTGGGCAGGTTTGCTGATAGCATGCCACACCTGCTTGATGTGGCATTGTATATCCGCAATTTGGGCATCTGCATTCTCCACCGGGACCCAATCCGCTGCCACCCATTTTTCCTCGTCCTTGACCACCTCGTCCTATTCCTTGACCTCTTCCTCCTCCTCTTCCCATACCACTCATTTTATCTTATACACCTCCTGTAAGAATACGGATACGGATAGGAGTAGCCATAATATGGCACTGGGGATGCTCCAGGGGATGGGGCTATTGCCCCATACATTCCTGTCCACCACCATCTGGATCTTGCCATTTTCTTATCATCTCCTCTTTTTTTCTTTTGTCTATTCCGTCTTAATTAAACTAATGCCTGTGCATC
>PIXU01000121.1 GCA_003601795.1 Candidatus Methanophagales archaeon | reverse complement strand
GCTCCTTAGGGAAGCTCGGCAACTCATCCACCAGTTCTGAAAGTCTTTTGCCGGTTCTTGTCAGTATCTCCGCTATTATCAAAGGTACAACCATCGCGTCATCAAAAGGGAAGAAGGAAGGGATGACGTAATGCCCACTTGATTCTATACCAAGAACGGCATCCGTTCGTTTCGCCTCTCTGGTCAGGAATGTATGCCCCACCGGTACGCGGTGTATGGAGCTGCATAAGTCCCCTAACTCACGTTCTATAAGCATAGAGCACTCAACATTTGCTAATACCGATCCCGGTCTCTTTTGTTCCTTCAATAGTGCCTTTCCCAGTATTGTACCACACTGATCTGCACTCAGTACTCTACCGTGATCATCCACAATCACCACACGGTCTCCGTCGCCATCAAAAGCGGCGCCAAAATCCACGCCCGTTCTCTGTATTTCTGATTTCAATGCGCCCAGGGTTGACTCTGTGGGTTCTGACGGTCTGTTCGGGAATGCAGGATCCGGTTCAGGGAACAGCACATGAGCACGAAGATGCACGCGTCTCATCACATCCGGTGCTACCAGTCCCATGCTGCCGTTACCACAATCCACTGCAATCTTCCTGCCTTCAAAGAGCTCCGGGTGGTGAAATCGTCTGGCTACATATTCTATATATTCTTCTCTCATCTGCAATTTGTGATAATGCCCGATTTCAGACCACGGCACTCCATCGTACTCGCCCGTTGCAGTCGCCATTGTTATCGCACTTATCTTCTCATTTGCCTCCGCCTGGAACCCTACCCCCTCGCCAGTGTACAGTTTCAAACCGTTCCACTCGGGTGGCAGATGCGACGCGGTCACATACGCGACTATATCCTTCTTCAATTGCCAACCTGAGAACGCGCACACACCAAATGAGGTGGTTCCTACATCCGTAACGTCCACGCCGGCATAAAGCAGCCCAGAAATGAGCGCATTGGCGAACATAATAGAGGTAGCACGGATATCGTTACCAACCACAACACTCCGCTCGTTCCGCTCCCGCGCATACATCCCCAGCGCAAACCCTATCCTCTGCATAGTCGCTGGCGATAAATCTACATTGTAAATGCCTCTTATGTCATACGCCCTGAATATGTGTGAGGGTACTATCTCGCCTACCATATAATCATGGTTAGAACAGAAATATTAATTAAAAAATTAAAGATGATGGAAATGAAATTAAAAGAGCGAGTGGAGCGAGTAAGAGCGATGGAGCGATTAGCAATAGCAAAACTCATTATCCCCTTCTGTCTTGGTATTGCCGCGGCGGTGATACTCTACTTAGCAGGTCAGGATGTGTACACGAGATATGCAACAGTCTTCATTATTTATTCGTTCACGCCTCTTGGAGGCGCAATAGCAGCTATACCCGCAGGTTTGGGGCTGGGGATACATCCAGCAGGTCTCATAGCATTCATCGTCTTCTCCGATGCCGTAATCTCTTTGTTCCTGGTGTGGAACTTCGACCATGCAAAGAAAATACCGCTGATAGGTAAGATGGTGGAGAAGGTGGAAGAGAGTGGTAATAAGGCGCTAATGAGATACCGATGGGCGAAACGATTCGGGTTTGTGGGACTTGTTCTGCTCGTTATGTTCCCTCTTCAATGGACCGGTTCTGCAGTGGGCTCAATAGTAGGCAGGCTGATTGGCATGCCACCTTTGATGACCTGGCTCGGTGTCGTACTTGGCACTCTTATTCGAACCACCCTGTTCACTCTCATATCTATCGGTGTGGCCTCCCTATTTTTGGGTTGACGCCCCGCCCATGCCAATACCCAAACTGTGGATGAATTCCAGACTCTCTATTCCTGCATCCAGATTATATAGCTCGGTTACAAATAGACCCTTGTAGTCGTAGTCTTTAATGCCATTGAAGACCTTATGCCAGTCAATATTGCCCCTGCCAAGAGCCAAATGCAGGTCATCCGCTCCAAAGTTGTCACTTGCATGCATGTGTATTATCTTCACATCCCCATCCTTTGTTATTTCCAGGAATTCTGCCAATGTTTTTGTTGTGTTGGCATGTGCAACATCGAGGCAGATACCAAGATTATCTCTGTTCACACCCTTTACTATCCGTACAAGCTCAGCCGGATAGCGACCCATTAACATATTCGCCGAGGTCAGGTTCTCAACAGCTATCCTGAGCCCGTACTCAGATGCGAAATCGCAGAGTATTTGCAAGCCGGTAATTGCTTTCTCAAATGCTCTATTTGGCATCTGCACTGACAGCGGAGATAAAACGCCCGGATGAACCACGCATATATCCTCTATGAACTCGTGTGCATTCTTTATACTCTCTTTTATCTGTCTTATGCTCTCCTCCCATATCCGCTCATTCACACTTGCTATATTAATATCGGAGAGTGGTGCGTGAAGCGATATAATAAGATTGGTCGTCTGATATACCTCCTTCACACGTTCTTTGAATTCACCTTCCACACGCTGCAAGCCCTCACCTACTATCTCCCAGCCCTGAAAACCCGCCTCTTCAAGCTGGTATACCCATTTCAGGGGATTGACCGTTGCATCTACCAGTGAAAAACTTATCTTTAGTTCCATAGCAATCTTATATTTTTACTTAATTGTAATAATAAAAAGAGAAAGAGGTTATGAGCATTGCCGATACCGTTGTGAACGAGATATTCGGGCGTGGTAAGGACCTGCCAAAAGTCCTCACCGAGGCTATCAAGCATGAACTTGGTGTTAGCATAGGTGAATTCAGTGAGAAATCGGGTATACCAGTAAGTACACTCTATAAGATCCTCGCTGGTGAGAGGGACCCGAACTTACGCACCTTCAGGAAGATAATAGATACAATAAGGGCGATAGAGATAGGAAGCGCAGAAAAGAGGAGATTCATCGCTGTTATTTGCTCTCGGGGCTGTCTTGACGTGTTGGACCGGAGGAAGATAAGCATAGGAGAAGAGAGCTTTGATATCAAGGAGTACGCAGTAACGACTATGGAGGAAGCGATAATAGCAGCGATTCAAGCGGAGAAGGAAGGCGCTTCCGCTCTTGTCTGTGCCCCTATTGTCAGTCCAACAGTGGAGAGGATAGTAAATATACCTGTTGCGACGATAAGACCAAAGACGAGTATTATGTTGGCTATTGAACTGGCAGCGAAGAAAATATGTTGACTTTTATATAATAAAGGGTGTTTATATTATTTAAGTGATGGCAATGAAAGAGATAAAGGGTGTAGGTAAGCAGCACTGGATGTATCGCTACGTAGACCGGTTAAATAGTGAAGAGGGTATGTCAGCGGAGGAGATATATGAGGAAGAGAACGCCCGTCGGGCTGCAGAGGGGTTGCCATTGCTGAAGTTCAATTCCGTTGGGCGGACATTGAATACCTTCGGGTATCCGAAATCGGGCACGAAACGGAAGCAACTGGAAGAGGTGAAGCCGGTGCGTATCGGCGTCTTTATAAAAGAGCTGAAGCGGAAGGTGGAGAAGCTCAGTGAGCTTATAAAAGAGGAGAATCTATCACCTCTGGAGCAGGAGTTCGTATGGCTATTCATAGAGGATTATCCAGAGTCCCAGATAAGGGATATGTTACACCTGGAT
Source organism: Candidatus Methanophagales archaeon (assembly GCA_003601795.1). Taxonomy (GTDB): domain Archaea; phylum Halobacteriota; class Syntropharchaeia; order Alkanophagales; family Methanospirareceae; genus QEXZ01. The sequence goes on along the minus strand of PIXU01000121.1, from coordinate 3,758 downwards.
GAAGAGGAGATGCAGGAGATAAAGAAGAAACTCCACTTGAGTTGATGTTGATCCCTGATCTGATTTGTTTTCATTTGATCTAATCTGATAATCTGATCTAACTAATATGAATAAGAGAAGAAGTTGATGAATCGAGACTCATCGGCGTCGAATAAGCCTTTATCGCTGAGTTTCAATTTCGGAATCACGAGTAACGCCATGAACGAGAGAGTCATGAGGGGTGCGCTCAATGAAGACCCCAATGCCTTTGCCATTGAATCTATTTCTCTGTATCTCGTGGCAACCATGGAATAATCCCAGGTACTCATGAGACCACCGATGGGTAGAGGCAGAATCAGTCTCTTGCTCCCTGATACGGCACTTATCCCTCCTTTATTCTCTATTATCAGATTCACCGCCCTGCATATATCATCATCACTAACTCCAACGGCAATGATGTTATGGGAGTCATGAGCGACGCTGGAAGCAATTGCGCCTTCTTTCAGTCCGAAATTCCTGACAAACCCTATTGCTACCTTTGAGTCCGGTCTATATCGGTTTATCACTACCAGCTTCAGGATGTCCCTGTTTATATCAGATACTATGCGTCCAGCTATTTCTTTCGGTACTACACGCACTCTATTTGTAATTAATTGACCATCAACAACTTCGATCACATTTATGTTTAAATTTACATTTGTATTTACGTTTATATCACCATACTTTGGTTCTTTGCTATTCACAAAGAAATCAGTCACTTCTCGTTTCCGTGCTTCAAACTTGTTCACCACCCTCGATACTTTCCTCGGTATCAGAGACACGCCTTCTTCTGCTACTAATGTGCCATTTATGTAGATACTTCTGATGTTGAAATCATCATCAACATCAACAACGATGAAATCCGCGTAATCACCCTTGCGCAGCAGTCCGACATCCAGTTTATAGTGCATAACAGGGTTCACGCATGCAACCCTGAGGACTTTCATCATATCTATGCCATAATCCAGTGCTCTCTTCACCAGTATATTTATATGCCCTTCTATCAGATCATCGGGATGCATATCGTCGGTACAGAACATGCAATTCTCGTAATGCTCATTCACTATTGGAATCAGTTCATCGAAGTTCTTTGCTGCTGAGCCTTCCCTGATCATGACTTTCATGCCAAGGGAGAGCTTTTCCAACGCCTCTGCCCTCGTGATGCATTCGTGGTCTGTGGATATACCACAGCTAACGTACTTCTTCAAATCAGAGCCACGCAGTCCGGGTGCATGTCCATCAATCGGTTTTGCATACTGTCTTGCGATACTGAGCTTTCTATGCATCTCCTCATCATCTTTAATCACGCCAGGGAAGTTCATCACCTCGCCAAGATATTTTATCTCATCCATCTGCAATAGTTCCTCTATCTCTGCTGAGCTTATAACTGCACCATTGGTCTCGAATGGTGATGCTGGTACACAGGATGGCGCGCCGAAATAGAATTTCAATGGCACGCCCCGACCTTCCTCTATCATATACCTCACACCCGCCACACCCAGCACATTGGCTATCTCATGCGGGTCTGATACCACTGCCACTGTGCCATGAATCACCGCTACTCTGGCGAACTCTGCGGGTGTGAGCATCGAGCTCTCTATATGGATGTGAGAATCTACGAAACCGGGCATAATGTAATGCTCGCACTCGCGCTCCTCTTTTATGATATCTGATATCCTGTTTTCAGAAATAACGATTGTGCCCGGGTATATATCACCATTCATAACATCAACGATGTTGCCCGAGACCTTTTTCATCTTCGGCTTGTGTGCTCTTTCTCTTTTATACAACTGGGGGGCTGTCCAACAATTACCTTAAATTACCTAAGAATTGCCCTTACTCATATAAAAAAGCGATTCTTCTTGTATCTGTATCCAGCACTTTGATGGCACGACCTAAAATGATTACTACACCCTCTTTCGTTAATTTGGGATACATCATTTTAGCAGTTGTCTTTCTGCTTTTGATTTTCGCTGACCCTGGATTGGAATAAATGAACTTTATAAGATGTGTGTTTTATGTGATTGTAGATTACAGAGTAAAAGGTGCTGAGAATGCCAGACGAAGAAGACTTCTTAGGGGAATCGTTACGGAAAATAGTCAAAGGAGCGGGCTTTGTTCTGGTAGGAATCCTAATAGGAAGAACATTTGGCTATGGCTCAAGATTGATAATTGCACGGTTAGGTGCAAGCGATTATGGTCTGGTCGCACTTGGTTTTGCAGTGATGTCAATTGCAGTAACTCTTTCTATGGTGGGAATACAAAGCGGGATTGTCCGGTATGTATCATTTTACAAAGGAAAAGAAGACAAAGGAAGAATTAAAGGCACGATAATCTCTGCACTGAAGATCACCTTACCTTTGAGTTTTATATTGGCATTTATTCTGTTCTGGTATGCAAGCTGGATTTCAATTCATGTTTTTCACGATGCAAACCTGACATCCATTCTAAAAATTTTCGCTGTGGGGGTTCCGTTCTTTGTTTTAGCTCAAAATTTATTGTCCGCTATTGTCGGATTTCAAGATATGAGGTATCGAGTTTATACAGAAAAGATATCTCAAGAAGCTTTAAAATTAGTGGCAATTGTGATTCTTCTCCTATTGGGATTTGGGGTTGTGGGTGCAGCATGGGGCTGGGTGCTTGCAATAATAGTTATGCCATTCATAGCTTTTTATTTCCTCGAAAAGAAAGTTTTTCCTATTTTAAACACAAAAGTGAAAGCGGTTTCGGTAGATAAAGAGCTTTTCGCTTTCTCTTTTCCTCTGCTATTTGCAGGTATCGCGGACATGATAATGGGCTGGACAGATACTTTGATGTTGGGATATTTTTGCTCATCTGCGGATGTGGGGATTTATAATGCGGCACTGCCAACAGCACAGTTGATAAGGGGTATTCCAGCGGCTTTTGGTGTTATCTTCTTCCCTGTTGTTTCTGAACTCTATGCGAGAAATAAAATAGAGGATTTAAGAAGGACTTACAGCGTGGTTACAAAATGGATGCTTGCGCTTATCTCCCCTATATTTTTGCTGGTATTACTTTTCCCTGAGCAAATCATCAAAATTTTGTTTGGTGCTGAGTATGTTGCAGGAGCGACTGCTTTATCAATCCTGGTATCCGGATTTATGATTTATGCGGTAATAGGTCCAAGCAGTGAGATTTTACAAACTTATGGAAAGACGAAAACAGTCATGATGGCTAATTACATAGGAGCGGCGATAAATCTCGGGTTGAATTTTCTGTTAATACCGATTTATGGCGTGAATGGAGCGGCAGGTGCAACTGGTTTTTCTCTTGCTCTCCTGTATATTCTTAACTTCTTGTTTGCTTATAGAGTAGCAAAGGTACAGCCATTTCGGCGGAGTTATTTTAAGATAATTCTTGCTTCGTTGATAGCTGTCCTTGTTGTTTATTTGTTGACGAGATATGTTATAGGTGTTTCAACGTTTGCTTTGATAGCAGTGCTAATTGTTTTTCTTGCTCTTTATTTCTTCTTGCTTCTGCTCATGAAATCATTTGAAGAGGAGGATTTGATGATTATGCGTGCGATAGATCAGCAGTTGGGGACAAAGTCTGATTGGATAAGGGATATAATAAGGAGATTTTTATGACTATTTTTTATCCAAAGGCCTGCCATTAGCTCCACCGAATTTCCTCTCGTTCTTTAGTTCATGATTTCTCTTTTAATGGTCTTATTACCCCTATGAAGGGTATTATGTTGTTTTTAAGCTGATCGTTGCGAT
>PIXU01000120.1 GCA_003601795.1 Candidatus Methanophagales archaeon | reverse complement strand
TCTTAAACATAACAGTGCCAGACGATTGCAACAACACCGGCACCTACCCCTTTAAAGTCTTTGCGGACTCAAAGTCCGTAACTGCTGAACTAAAAGTGGTAGCGGAGCCAATCATCTCGAAGCTAACACCACCTGATTCCGCTATACTTAGTTCAAACGATGTGTTATTCTCGTGGAGAACACCGGTAAACAGCACCACTGAAGTGTATATCAAAGCAGAAAACGAATCTAATTTCACACAGGTAATTGGCGATAGTGGTTTTATTCATGCAGTAACGATATGCGATCTCACAAGAAATACTAACTATGAATGGTATGCAAGGAGTTGCTCTGCCTGTGGTTGCGCCGTTAGCGACACCAGAACCTTTTACATAGACAATGGTATTGTATTCACCAAAGACCGGTATGATTTCACGGTTGAGCGTGACTACGACCAGCGTGTAAGTATCACAGTTAAAAACATGGATTCGGAGCCGCATGATTTGCTTGTGCAGGCGATGAACCCGTATGAAGATTTAATAGTAGGATTCGTTGGAAATGGTTCTGTTGACGAGATAATAAGCCTCGCTCCAGGCGAGACCAAAGACATTGAGTTTGTGATACATGCGCAGGATGCTATGCTTAGGGAATATGAGTTCCCGGTTAATTTAACGAATATTGGTGCGGAGAATATTACTGATTTTGCGGTTGTGCATGTGAATATCAGGGTACCTAATATTGATTTTGACATAGTAGAAGTTGATTCAGACCCTGTTACACTGGTAAAAACATTCAGGATAACGAATTATGGTGATACAATTACAGATTTAAAGGTGTTCGCGGGGAATGAGTTGAAGGATAAAATCATTTTTGAGCCATCAATCGATCATGGCAGGCTTGGAAGTGGGAGAAGTGTGGACTTTAAGGCAAAGTTAGTGGTAAAAGCAGGTTGTGTAGATGGTGATTGTTATGGCGTAAATGGCACAATCTTTGCGCAGGGAACTGGAAAAATGGTTAATGTATCTGCTAACTTTACCTGTGAAGAGGGGAAGAAGTTATTCATTGGCAACGTTGCAAATTATTCCCTTTCATTTTGCAAGGTATATGATGAAGACGATTCGCCCAATACTAATCCCATGAGTGGAGAAGAAGTAGAATCTTATTTGGTTAATGACACTAAAATGTTTGCTGCTCAGGTCATCTTGGATGTTCACAAAAACGGAAAACCTGTTTATGGTGCAAATGTGTCTTTGCGAGTTTGGAATTCATCTTCAGAGATGGTTTTAGACGGAATTAGTGATAAGTTGGGAAAAGCGCTATTCAGTATCGTGGGACCTTCAGATAATTATTCTTATAAGGCAATATTATCCGACTACGGAATCGAAACCGGAACAAGAAACTTTTCAGTAAACGAAACCGTATTGTATGAGATAATTCCTCATAATATTAGATGGGTATCCATTTCCGACTCTAATACAACCTATAATATTACAGAGGATTTCAATGAATCGGTAATTTTAGATAATTCGCCCTTTGTTTTTAGGGCTGAAAAAGATGTAGTAGAACAAAACGAATCAGCTTATTTAATATTACAGTGGGATATAGACAGATTCAAACATATTTTGGTCTCTGGTACTATTGAAAATGGCACTTTATTGTTTGAAACCAACAGCATTCCGAAAGGGAATTGGACTGCGGGAATAATAACGATATCAGATACTAATAAAGTATCAATTTCCAAGCGAATAAATATAACAAACAAAGATGAATTTGCAATTTATAAACAATTAAACTACTCTTTTCTAAATCCATTTCCGTTCAACGAAACTCACATGATTACTCTGAAGATAGATCATTCATTTTTATCAACCAGTAATGAAACAATTCTTGATCTGTATGATATAGGGCCTGAAGCAAATAACTCAGTGTATAAATTTACGTATGCTGTTATATCGAACGAAACAAAGGATACGGTCTTAGAAATAAAAGTTAATTCTCCAAATGGGACGTTATATAATTACACCAGCAATATATCATTAGAAGCCTTGGAACCCGAATTTATCAATGTAACAGTTCCTGTTTTTATCAACGGTAGTTTAATCGAAGAATTTAATATTACTGTATCCGTCGGCGCATCCCAAGTTTTTATCACCGTAGACCCTGCCAAACACTACATATATGACAACTTTATTTGGGTTGGTTCAGACAGAGGAATATTTGAAGGGCTATTTGGCTTCTTCTATGAGCACCCATTAGGCGTGTCAATCAAATGCGGAGCTGAAACTGGATTATTTCTTAGTGGTTTTACTGCAACTAAAAATGTGGCTGTAATCATAAAAAGAATGGACTTTGGAATGTCAGCAATGGATACAATTTATGAACTTACTGAGGGGGAATGGGAGGGGACGGCCCAAAGGATTGTCACGTATGTAGTTAAAATAGACCTTTTATCAAAAGGTCTTACCGAAGTTGCTGAAATCTTTGGGCAGGTTATGGGAGTCTATAATGTGATTAATTGTGCTAAAAATATGTGGGAGGCGCTTGAGGTGGGTGAGTTATTCGAATTAACCGGACAGTTGATAGCTTATTACACGCGCAACAGATATTGCAACAATAGACCCTATGTCGAAAGCACTGTTGATATATCAAGCCCGATAAAAGAAGAAGATGTTAAAGCAGCGCATTTAATTACAAACTACGAATTGCCATGGAAGAGGAGTTCTTATAGACCGCATGATGTTCATATTAAAATTAACGGCAGGGAGGTTGGTAATATCACTAACACAATCCCTGAGGGACCTTATATATTTACATTTGATCCGTCTTTGCTTAACTATCCACTCATAGGCGTAGCAAAGAATGTCATTGCTTTGGATACGAGACATATGAACGGGGGTCATTATGTGGTCTCCGGCGACATGAAAATTTTGCTCGAGTTAAAGAATACCTCAATGATTGTTTGCGCTTCAAATCAATCGGAAGCAGATGAACTCATTAAGCAAAGAAGCGATTCATTTTCACATAAGCCCGATTTTGCAGTACACCCAGCGCATATAGAGTTTTCAAACAATTATCCCATAGAAGGCGAAGAAGTAAATATAACAGCAAAGATTTACAATTTTGGAACAAAAGAAGCGTCAAAGGTCTTAGTCCAGTTTTTGGACAACGGTGTGGAAATAGGAAGAATGGTTGGTTATATGTCAAAGATAGGCCATGAAGACATATTTGTTAATTATTCATGGAAATGCACACAAGGCTGGCATAACATCACTGTAAAGATAAATCCGGACAGAACAATATCTGAGCTGGATTACACTAACAACGAGGCATCCAAAGATATTTTTGTCTATGGTGCGCCGTATACAAAAATAGACGTAGGAGTTACCTCTAACATAACCTTAGCCAGTCCCAGTGATTTAGTACCCTATCTACCTCCAGAATATGCTGGCACCGATATAAGCGATTCGATAGTGCTTAACGTAAATATAACAGACAATACGCCTGACAATCTAACCGATGACGCATACACCGACATCACAATAAAAGCTGGCGAACTCGATATAGAAACATGCAAAGTCTTCAAAACTGGAATTGGATTCTTACCAGAGGTTGACGATGTAACCACGCGTCCAACGGTGTCTGGCGACCCTGCGTTCTCAAGAGATTTGGTTAATAAAACAGTTACTGTCAGGCTCTATGTGGGCG
>PIXU01000119.1 GCA_003601795.1 Candidatus Methanophagales archaeon | reverse complement strand
TAGACAGCAATATGTGGATATATTATTTTGATGAAAGCTTAGAAGAGCATAAATATGTTAAAGAACCAATGAAAGAAATTATTATGAGGGAAGAAGGGATATTGTCAAGTACGATTGCTATTCAGGAAGTAGCACACTACCTTGTTCGCCATGAGTCCTCAGACGAATTTTGGGAAGACATGAACTATATTTCAAGGCTGAGATCGCTGGAATTACTCGATTTTGACTATGATATGATGCAGAATGCACTTAAACTACTATCTAAATATTGGAAGTATGGAATTGGGGGTAGAGATGCGGTTTTACTGGCTACAATGGTTACGAAAGATGGAAATAAAATAATGACACATGACGGAGCATTTAAAAATTTGAGATCGAAATTTGACGAAATAGAGAATTTTAATGTGATAGATCCAATCCCAAAAAAGAACGAACCGATTAACAAGGCTGAAACAAGAAAATGAAGCCCAAAGTACTCTTATTATTCGCAATTTTATCTCTTTGCCTACAAGTCGCAATAGTTGGTGCAATTGATCCTATTGTAGAAAATGCGGATGCCATTTGGAATCCGAATTTGGATACCACACCTACAAACCTTACCAACACTGCAAGCACAGCATTGTCAAGACCGCTTATCGACTATCCAAATACAGCGTTTAATTTTGAGTTAGAGGAATGTCCGGAAGAACTCACTGATAATATGAGTAAAGCATTACCAAGACCATTGATAGAATATCCAAACACCGTTTTTAGCTTTTCTTTGGAAGAATCTCCTGAAAACTTAATTAACGCAACAAGAAAAACACTACCAAGACCTTTAGTAGAATATCCAAACACGGTACTGAGCAAATCCTTAACCTTTCCAGAAGAACTCATAAACGGAGCCACCCCTCCCGCGCTCACCATCACCTCCCCTGCCCCGGACACCATCATCCACACACCCGCCATCGCAATCACGGGCACAGCCTCTGACACATCCGGCATCGCATCAGTCATGGTGAACGGTGTGCTCGCAGACGGGGCTGCGGACTGGAGCACATGGAGCAAAGATGTCACACTCACCAAAGGCGATAACACGATCACGGTGATCGCCACGGATAACACCGGGCTTACCACGACAGAGACGATAACCATTACCTACGACCCGCTCACAGCCCCGCCATCGGTTACGCTTGCAACCACACTCTCAGACGGTTACACAGTGAGCGAACCAATCACAATCGGAGCATCGGTTGAGAACCCAGGCATAACTCCAGCAGACGTCACCATAGAGGTGACGACCACAAGTGGTTTCTCTGATACGAAAACCGTAACCATTCCAGCAGCTTCAACCCATTCGGAAAGTTTCAACATCGGCAGTCTCAGCGGCGGTTCATACACAGCTACCGTCAATCTGTATGTGGATTCTGCCTTGTTCGATAGCAGTTCAATGCCGTTTACCGTGCGTGACCCTGCCGCTGTCAAGATCGCTGGTGACAATGCAGAATCGCTCAAAAGAACCGCAATCGAGGAGTTTGACGAGATGGCAGGGATTCCTGCAAGCGCAAGCAGCAGTATGGTCGCGGAGTTCGGGTTCGATGCGTTGCAGAAATATGTGGGGGATCATCTCGGCACTGCAACAGACAAAGCGCAAAACGAGGATTCAAGCGGTAGCATAAGCGATTCTGACGTCCAGACAATTACTGATGATGCGAATGGGACCATCGATAGTATCGAGAGCGGCATAACCGGTTCTACATCCGATCTTATCATCCGGCAGATAAACGCTGCAACCGGTGCGGACTTGCGTGAAGATATAAATATTTTTGAATTAAAAGAGAGCGTATCCGCAATAGTTTTTGAACAGATAAAGGATGCGTTTGAAGACATTTTTACTGGTGTGCTCAAGGATCATGTTGTAAAACCACTGCTTACTGATGGCGAAGAAACGAAGGTTGAACTGCGAGACTGTCAATTCGACTCATATCTCGAGTCAACACCCTTTTCACTCACAACCGCTAATAAAACCAGAATCACACAGCGATTCAACATTGGCTGCGGTGCCATATCATCGGTAACCGAATCAAAGGCGTTGTTCACAGTGGGTCCCTATTTTGGCGAGAGTTACTCGGTCACGTTGAGAGAAGAGAAGAATAAGTTCGAGGAACTTGACCGGCTCGGGGCATGGAGTAAATATGTTATTGGCGCACTGGTGGTAACCGGCGTGGTTTTGACTTTATTGGTCAGTGTGCTTGGTACAGGCGGCGCAATACTTCTGCCGCTCATCTCTGCAATACCGCAAATAATTTCATTTTTAACCACTGTGATGCACACGATGATACCGATTGCCAAATCATTCTTACTCGTTGGCATGTTCGCAACAGTCTCGGTTATTTCACCTGATGTCACGCTCCAGCACGACACCACCCTTGACACAATCGAGGACATCATAGCAGACATCACAGCCTCCGGGGCATATTCCGTGAGCGTAAGTAAGGTAGCCTCGACCGCATCCTACATCGATCAGCCATCATCGGTAACCGTAAAACTGAGCAACGACGAGCCTACAAAAGTACAGCCGATAACAGAGGTAATGGTCTTCTCTCCGGATGGTCGTATCATCGATATCCAGCGGCAGGACCCGTACATCGCATCGTATTCCGCAACCGAGATCACCCAGAAACTACACATACCATCAAAGTCAGGCACCTACCGCGTACTGGGCATGGTGCACGCTGGCGGTATTGCCACGTCCATCGTGCAGCAGAGCATGACCGTGACAGAGCCATCGCTCGAAGTCAATATGAGAACAGACAGCTGTATTTACAGCATAGGCGACACGATTGAAATCACAGCCAACTTCACAAACAACGAAGCATCCGAGATCGGAAACCTCACCTACGTAATCGAAGTCATGAACACCACCACAGTCGATGCAGGCATGATGGTTCTTGCAGCTTCATCGAGCCAGACAAGAACCGTATCATTCACACCAACCGATGAAGGCTCTTATGTGGCAACCGCAACCCTGCTACTCGGATTTACCGAAATCGCATCAGAAACGATCGGCTTTACTGTGGGAAGTGGCGTTGGTCTGGTGATCAACGCTGCTGCAGAAGACCTCTATCCACCGGAAGCCGATGTAACGTTTAACGTAACTATTGAAAACATCGGAACCGTACACACAGACTCGACGATAAATATAACAACCTTCGACGAACTCACAGACTTTTGTGAGGTTTATACCAGCGAAATTCCAGTATCCCTCGATGCCGGAGCCTCGATAACCATGCAGCCAACCGTGCTGCCGAACGCACCGCCCGGAATATACCGGACAATCATAACAGCAGGAGACTACAGTGTCCAGTCTGTCGGATACACCGTTACTGCCAATGGAACGCTGTTCACCCTGCTTGATACCGATAAACTGTATTACAACCTCACAGATGTCATAAATATAAACATAACCACGAATGACGTGATGTTCAATGCAACAAACGCAAGCGTGAACGTATCTGTCACCTGCCCCAACGGCACCGTGACAAATCTTACAGTATCTGGAAGCGGCGGGGGTTACACCACAGCGTTCAATCCAGTGTCAAACGGTACATACAGGATTGCAGCATCATCGCAGAAGACCGGATTCAGAACTTATGATGATGAAACTTTTGTGATCGTGGGAGCACGCAGCACACTGAACGCAAACCTCCCAACAAACAACATAACACTCAACCAGACTATATTCTTTGAATGCAACATCACCAACGAGTATGGAGTGCCCATCGAAGACGTGATTGTAACCATGACTGGCTGCGGGACTGATGTAACGAAACTCAGCGACGGAGATGGTATCGTGGAGTTTGTGATAACACCAAATGTCACAGGTAGGATCTCTTTCACGGCAGAAAAGGGCGGATACACTGGATACACGAGTACGATCTATGTGTTTGATGAGCCTGATTCAACTGTCACTGGCGACCTCAACCACGACAACCACATCACCCCCGCGGACGCCGCGATCGCACTCCAGCTCGCGGCAAGCGGCGGCTGGGACGCGAATGCGGACATGAACCGCGACAGCCGCATCACATCCCTCGACGCTCTCGTGATCCTGCAGGCGGCGGGCGGCACGATAGAATTATGATTGTGACTGTTCACAATCCTGACCGTTGGTTAGGATGTTTTTGAATGCGGAGCGTCGGCGCAGAAGGTACATGGAGATCTCTTGTTAGAGTCGTTTTCGAGGAGCACGAAGACCATTTACTAAATAGTGACTGCATACCCGTCGAAACCGAAAAACGGTATCTGGGGCGCACAAATGATGATAAAATACTTCAAAAAGATCGATATACTGAATATAGAGCTTCACGAAGGCGAGTTTGGATACAGCGAAGAGATTGCTGATGGGGTAATCTTTGACATAAGCCAAGAAGGCGAGATACTGAGTATCGAAGTTGCTGGACGTGGCAAAGAAGTTTCGTAAACCTGCTGTGGAGCGGATAGACGAAGCTGCTTATGAAGGTTCCGGAGATACGGGCTTTGGGACAATATTACCTGACCGACCGCCCAACCACCTCACAACCACATTCTGCAATCTCACCCCGCGATACTGCAGAATGCTTTGAAACATACTCTGCTCTTGCATTGCCTTCGCTATTTGGC
>PIXU01000118.1 GCA_003601795.1 Candidatus Methanophagales archaeon | reverse complement strand
CTCGTGCTCGTGGGGTTATTAATCGGTGGTCTATTGCCTTTTATTTTCAGCTCGGTTATGATGCGAGCAGTGGGAAAAGGAGCGTTCAAGGTAGTTGAAGAAGTGCGAAGGCAGTTCAAGGAAATACAGGGGATATGGGAAGGTAAGACAAAGCCGGAATACGGTAAATGCGTTGACATCGTTACGTCTGCGGCATTAAAGGAAATGCTCGTGCCGGGGATGATTGCCGTGGTGGTGCCAATAGCCGTGGGGTTATTCAGTCCGATAGCTTTAGGCGGGCTGCTAATCGGCGTGATTGTTTCCGGGTTGACGCTCGCACTGATGATGGCGAACGGTGGTGCCGCGTGGGACAATGCGAAAAAGATGATAGAGGACGGCTATTTAGGCGGTAAGGGCAGCGATGCGCATAAAGCAGCAGTAGTTGGTGATACGGTGGGTGACCCGTTCAAAGACACTGCAGGTCCTGCGATCAATCCGCTGATTAAGACGATGAATATGATTGCAATTCTGTTTTCAACTCTATTCTTGTCTTATAGTATCATGCCAATGTAAGGAGGGGCATGAAAATGAAAAAAGCGAAGAAATGTGTAATTTGTAATATTCGTAAAGGAAGGCGGTTTTGCATAAAGGAGAACGATTTCATCTGCTCCCGATGCTGTGGGTTAATCAGGGACACGCAGCTATGCCCCAGCGATTGCCCATATATTAGCAGTTTGGCAGAGAAGAAAGAAGTGGGTGAATTGCCTTTATACAAAGTTTTGATGACAACGCAGAAGGGCAGTAGAAGCATTTTGGTAGCAAGGGAGAAAGAGAACGGAAACCTTCAATTCATCTCTGCTCTGGTAGATGAGTGGAAAATGGGACTAAAAGATTGCTTTGGAAAGCATGACGTTTCAAAAAAGGAATTCAACAAGCTTGTAGCACGAATGCCACAGTATGCAGATGCCGAGTTGAATGAGTGTAGAGAAATAATCAAGCGGGGCATACTTGTCGCGGAGGCTATAGGCTTGAAGATACCGAAAGAATTCAGAGTGTTCAAATACATTCTGGGCGACCTCGATAAGGTTGAGGTTACTGGGTCGCTGTATAGATGTTTTGAATGCGGGAAAGGGGATTTGCCTGATGATATAGTGGAACAGATTAAAGAAGTGACACGGCATGACGTGGCGGCTGGCGTTTGCGGTACTGAAAAGGAGACGATGATTTATTTCGTCTGCGATAAGTGTAAAAGAGAAAAAGAGGAAGAAGTGGGAGAAGTGGAAGAAGTGAAGTAGGAGTAAAATAAAGATTCATCCCCTACACCTCTCCTTTTTATCACTTTTTCTAAAACCAATGGCTGTGATTGCAATCCTGTTTTCGTCTCTATCCTTATCTTATAGTATCTTGCCAATGTGAGTGGAGGCATGAAAACGAAGAAAAACTTTATTTAAATGTATCCCGTCTTTTTTATTACATAGAAAATGGAAAAGAGCTACAGCGCTAAGGATATTCAGGTGTTAAAAGACTTAACTGCGGTGCGAAAAAGACCTTCAATGTATATCGGCGATACCAGCACCCGCGGTCTTCATCATTTAGTGAACGAAGCGATAGACAACAGTGTAGACGAAGCGCTAATCGGTTTCTGCACATCCATTGATGTGATAATTCATCATGATGATTCCATAACGGTAGCGGACAATGGGCGGGGCATTCCCGTTGACCTGCACGAGGAATACAAGCGCTCTGCGGTAGAAGTAGTAATGACGAAGCTGCATGCAGGCGGCAAATTCGGTGGTAAGGCTTACAAAGTGGCTGGGGGGCTGCATGGTGTCGGTATTTCAGTCGTAAATGCGTTGTCCAAATGGATGGAGGTAGAGGTAAGGAGAAACGGGAGTATATATTTTCAGCGATATGAAGCTGGGAAACCCGTATGCGAATTAAAAAATCTGGGCAGTTCAGGCAGAGATGGTGGTACCGGGACAAAGGTAACATTCAAACCCGACAGTGAGATTTTTGGTAGTTACCATTTCGATTTTAATGTTTTAGCAACGAGACTGAGAGAGCTGGCTTTTTTGAATCGCGGGCTTTCGCTCAGCTTAACCGATGAAAGGACGGGCGACGAAAAGACATTTAAGTATGACGGTGGTCTTGCTTCGTTCTTAGAATATATAAATCGGGATAAACGAGTGCTGCACAGGCCCATTCTTTTTGAAGAGGAGCGGGATGGCGTTAAAGTGGAAATTGGGGTGCAGTATAATGACAGCTATACGGAGAATATTTTCTCGTTTGCTAACAACGTGAAGACCATAGAGGGTGGCAAGCATCTGAGTGGATTTAAAGCGGCGTTGACGAGGGTGTTTAACGAATACGGCAGAGCGAACAACCTGCTTAAAAAAGTCAGTCTGGATGGTGAGGACGTGCGAGAGGGGCTTGCGGCGGTAATAAGCATAAAGCTAAGAGACCCACAATTCGAGGGGCAGACAAAGACAAAACTTGGAAATAGCGAGGTAAAGGGTATTGTAGAACCAATTGTGCGGGAACATCTGTGGGAGTTCCTGGACGAGAATCCAGGTGATGCGAATGCGATAATACGTAAAGCATTGGAAGCGTCAAGGGCACGTGCAGCGGCACGGCACGCACGTGAAATCGTAAGGAAGAAGGATTCTTTTATTGATTCGCTGCCCGGGAAGCTTGCGGACTGCTCGGAGAAAGACCCCGCGAAAAAGGAGATTTATATCGTGGAAGGTGACTCAGCCGGTGGTTCCGCGAAACAGGCACGAGATAAACACTTCCAGGCTATTCTGCCCATACGCGGTAAGATATTGAACGTGGAGAAGGCGAGATTGGACAAGATATTAAAAAGCAATGAAATCCGTACGCTTGTTACTGCGCTGGGTGCGGGTATAGGCGAGGATTTTGAGCTGCAAAAAGTTCGTTATAACAAGGTAATCCTGATGAGTGATGCAGATGTGGACGGTGCGCATATAAGAACGCTATTGCTCACTTTCTTCTATCGCTATATGCCGGAGTTAGTAAGCACGAACCACGTGTATATCGCGTTACCACCGTTGTATATGGTAAAGAAAGGCAAAGAAACGAGATATGCGTTTTCTGATGACGAGTATGCGAACGTTCTGAAAGAACTAAACGTGAAGGAAGGCGATGCAGGCGTGAAAATACAGCGATACAAGGGTCTGGGAGAGATGAATCCCGAGCAGTTATGGGTGACCACAATGAATCCGGTTACAAGAGGCATAAAGCAGGTGAATTTAGCAGATGCTGCCGAAGCGGACTGGCTATTCACGGTGCTGATGGGCGAAGAGGTAGCGCCGAGAAGGAAGTTCATACAGGTGCATGCGAAGGAAGTGCTGAATCTGGACGTGTGAAAAGCTTTTTTAAAAAAATAAAAATATTTCCCCCTGGTTATTTCCGACAAGAGGAAAAATCATTCCAATCTTACTTAACTTACCTACGCATTCTCGACTAAAATCTTTTCGGTCGATGTTTCTGGTAACATTCCTGACAGTAAACAGGTCGAGAGCCATCTGGTTTAAATGGTACTTGACATTCCTCCCCGCAGTCCGCACAAGTAACCGTGTGCATCTCTCGCGGTGGACGATCAAAAACCTGTCTTCTTCCGCCAAAATTTCTTTCACTCATCATATCATACTTCCTTGTTATTATAGTGGTCTCTTATTATTTAAATACCTTCAAAAAGCATTGGATAATATTTGAACTCATCTTTGGGATTCATTAATGGAAAGCTCTTCAAACTACTACCCCTCACTGCTCCTTTCATAGCCGCTTCGGACTTACCAATCATGGATGGGACAGTGATCATTATGCTTCTTTACCATGCTTATGGACTTGCAGCCTCCGCTAATGTTTTTCACTTGAGAATAGCAGAATATCACTTTTGTGATGGCTCTGTGAATCCGATTGAATTTGAGAACATATTTTTATGGATTTGATTGTGTCCCCCGAAGCTCTTTCCATGGTCGTTGAGGGTTATGTAGTGATTAGCTTGCTATTTTTTTTTTTATAAATACCAATTATCTTGAGAATTTTGAAAAACCCTTTGGACAGGCAACTTCTTATCTGTTCATACATAGAATCATATGTTATGAAAACTTTAATAGGCTTCGGGCAGAAGGAGGCGTACAAGCGAGTGGAACAGCTTGGCGATCGGCTGGCGGAGATTAAATCGCAGATGGATTTGGAAGCGTTTCGCCCGATCGTGGGTGATGTGTACGATAACAGGAGCGAACGAGGCGGAAGACCAAACATCGATGGGGTGGTAATGGTCAAGCTGCTCGTGCTCCAGCAGTGGTACGGGCTCTCCGATCTCAAACTCGAGAGGCAGGCGGTGGATAGGCTCTCGTTCATGAACTTTCTCGGATTCCCAGAGGACATTCCGGATTTTACGACCGTATGGCATTTCGGAGAGCGGTTGGCGAAGACCGGTAAGGATTGAGCAATCTGGACGGAACTCTAGCGACAACTCGATGCTTTTGGCCTGAACGTAAACATCAATTGTTGCATTCATTTATCCAGCCGACAAAAAAGATTTCCGCTTTTTGAACTTGCCCTCACTTTCGAATTCAAACCGCAGAACCTTATCCTTGAACCACGATATTTCCAGATTTGACTGATTTATCTTATCACAATACTCTTTAAGTGCATTACACTCCCTGAAATAGTCAAACTTAACAACAATCTCAT
>PIXU01000117.1 GCA_003601795.1 Candidatus Methanophagales archaeon | reverse complement strand
TATTTGGATTGCCTGAAAATAAAGAGAGATAGAAATCATTGAACAGGCAAACGGTGGAGGAACAAAAATGGTATGGTTTTATGATATGAAAATTGACTAAATATGGCTAATTTTCACCACCCCAGCTCTATGCCGCACTAACGTTCTGAGATCCCTTATCTCTTTCCCTGGAACATAGCTCTCCGGCAAGTAATCCATCCTCAACAATTGCACTAACACCCCGGCATCCACATTATCTGTCTTCACATGCTACTTCGCAAACGGCTTGACATAGACTGGATGTGCCAAATGCACCTCTATCCCCCTTTCATCCAGGTACTCATACACAAAAATACCCGATGTCGACGCCTCGATCGCTACTTTTGCACCCTCAGGCAGCTCGCTCGCAAATTCATCCAAACCTTCGCATGTCGTTGGAAATCTGCCTTTCTCCGCTTCTGTTCCCTGACCATCTACCATCGTATAGTTGCTATTTTTCTTATGTACATCAGACCCTACATACATATTGCACCTCCTTCTTTCCTTAGTTACAGGAGGTGTTTTTCATGTAGTCATTTTACGAAGGCAAGAATCGCCTCACCCCTTTCTTCCTTAGAACAGTTTCCCTCTGTTCATTATCTCGTTCGGGTCAAGAACATGCAGGAACTTCTTCCAAACTTCGGCAAGATACCCTATTCTTTCCGCGGTCGGCTCTATTATACCCGCATAAGGTCTGAACCAGCCGTAGATACCCAGCTCAAGCAGTCGGTGAAATTGCTTCTCATTATAATTCCTTAGCTTATCGCCGAATTCCTCGTCACTGCCGTCATAAAACACGTCAAGCTCGAAATAGCATAGCTGCCCGTGGAAGCTGTATATCGGGTCAATATAGAAATGAACGTGGTCCTGAGGGATTCCAACTTCCAGCGCCGTGCGCTCGTGCACTGCATAATATTTCGCAGCCAACGTCAAAGGGCCATACAGCCCGATACAATGGTAATTCCCTCTCCCTTTTATGCCGAACACCATACAGCTCTTCTCCGCACCGCCCAGGCTCTCGTGCTCGAACGTGCTTGCGAACTCAGCCGGTAAATCCAGTACCTGCCCGCCACATTCTTCCATGTACGCACGCACCAACTTGTCCTTCGCCTCGAAAACACCGTCCACGCCTTCTACCAGCACGCACAAAACGAACTTCGGCAGACTCTCGTAAGGATAATCAAAAGTGCCGAAGATGCCTTTCAACCAGCTCTGGTTATCCACTAACCTGATACTCGCCGCTAATTCATCGTTCATCAAATTGTAAATGAACTTCGTCGGCGTGTCCACATCATCAAAACCAATGAAATACTCTTTCCTGTTGTCATACAACCGGTAAAGTTTCGCCGTTAATTCGGTCACCACACCGCACGTACCGGGATGTGCGCAGAACATACCCGCAAAGTCCGGACCCACGCCGTACCGGAAATAAGGCATCTCCGAAAGTGCTCTTGAACCCGTTTTTAACGTCTCGCCGTTCGGCAGAATCATCTCATACGAAATCGTGTGGTCATGCCCGTCCGCAGCTGCAGTTTGATATATTCCACGCAGGTAATAATTCGCCAGTACGCTCACGGTAAGCGGCGCATCGGGGAATGCAGGTCGCAACTTGTACTTTCGCGTCTGCTCCAGTAGCATACCAAACGTCACTCCCGGCTCTACGGTCGCGGTCTTCATATCTGGGTTTATTTCCAGGATTCGGTTCATCCGGGACAGGTCTAATAATATGCTGCCGTCATGAACCGGAATAGTCAACCCACGCACGTTTATTCCCGCGCTATACGGAATCACGGGTATTTTATGCGTATTTGCAAGCATCAAAACCGTTCGCACTTCTTCTTTGTTTCCGGGTCGCACGATACAAGCCGGATTCTTCGCGGGCACAAAATGCCAGTGCTGGTCGCGCGAATACGATGTGCATATCGCACGGTCGCCAGTTGCATTCTCCTCTCCTACTATCGCTTGTAGATCCTTTACTAACGTTGAAAACGTCTCATTCATCTTAATCACCTCTCTAAACATCTATTTACAAGCTCCACAACGTCATACACTTCCAGTTCTTCTTTCTCCGCGGCTTCCTTTAAATTGCGTTTGCAGAACGGGCATGCACTCACAAGTGCTTCGGCACCCGCTTCTTTCGCCTCTTTCAGCCGTTCGGCAGCACTCCACAGTGCGAAGTCATCGAATGCCGACTTCACGCCTCCACCCGAGCCGCAGCACCATGCTTGCTCCCTTTCGCGCTTCATTGGCTTTATGTCTGCTACTTTGCTCAAAACCGCTCTTGGCTCGTCATATATGCCCAAATCCCTGCCTAAATGGCATGGGTCGTGATAAGCCGCTTTCAGATCCTCCTTCTTCAGGTTCATATTCCCCAATCGCGTTAAAAATTGCGTGGCATGCAACAGTTCGACACCCATATCGGGATAGTTCTTCTCGAACGTCTTCAGACAGCCGGGACATGTAAAAACGACGGTCTTTGCGCCGCTCTTCTTTATCTCTTCAACGTTGTGCGCCACGAGTTCCTTCGCCGCTTCTACCTGCCCTGTTCTGAATAATACCGAGCCACAGCACCATTCCTCGCCCATCACCTGATATTTCACCCCTAACTTATCGAAGATTCTAAGCATGGAATCGGCAATCTCCGGCACTCTATACCGGGCGGTGCAGCCAATGTAATAGAGAACGTCTGCATTCTCGTCGGTTGCTCCCTCTTTGACCTTGTATTCATATTTCTCGCCATACGCATTCTTGGTTTCTTCTATCTTGTCTGCAATAGCCTTGTGTTCATCGAGAATCCATCCTTTACCTGCCAGCTCGCGCCGCATCGCTTCAAACAGGTCAGGAGCCCCCAGCTCCACGCTTGTTATCTGCTTACACTTCTCGTAACACGCTCCGCATACCGTACAGGCATAGACCGAATTCAATAGCCCCTCCGAAGGTTCTGTTATCTCGCCTTCTAATATCGCCCGGAAAATCTCCATCTTGCCCGGTGCGTAAAACGCTTGATAGCCGTAATATTCCCCGCTGGGGCATAACGGCAGCCATTCCTCATTCGGATGAAAACTCGCAATGCTGCACAGCTTGCATTTTACACAGTGGTGAATTGCACTCAGTACCTCTTCTTCCCTTTCCATTTCCATATCTCCAATTTCCCCTTACCCCTGACGTTTATCCTCATTCTATAAGCTTGTTTCGATTTTTTCTTGTGGCATTCAACAATCTATGTAAGTTTACCTTGCACTATATAGTAATAAATAGGGATAAAGCAAAAATAAAAGAAAAAGTTATCAAGATGATTGAAGAGCTCCCAGAGGACATAACTGTTTCAGATGTTATGGCTGAGTTGTATTTCCGGCAAAACGTTGATGGGGGCTTGAAAGAACTCGATGAAGGAAAGGGCACCAGCCATGAAGAGGCCAAAAAACGGTTGAGCCGATGGCTAACATACGGCGCACGTTTGCTATCCGATGACCTGGTTGAAGGTGGCTTCCGATAACAAATTATTTGTGGCTGACGCCAAAACTTGTCCCGTTTTTAGAAGCTGAAAAGCATTACTTTTATTTTTTTTCACTATGCACCAGGAACTCACATATTCATAAATAATATAAATATTTATCCTGACAAATCAAATGTATAACGGTGGTGATTATGGACGTAGCACTATCTAAAGGGAAATTGGAGAAGGCTTTGCGCTATAAGGAACTGTTGAGCAAAGCAGAGGAGGCGAAGAAGCGACACGAGAAG
>PIXU01000116.1 GCA_003601795.1 Candidatus Methanophagales archaeon | reverse complement strand
TTCAATAACAATATATATAACGAAATCAACAAAGCAAACAAGATAATAAATTTATATACATCCATTGCCGACACAGATGGCAGTTGCATCAAAAAGCCATAAGATAAATACACCGTAAATATAATAAAGAAACCCGTCAGGAATGTTCTTGAAGTCCCGGCAAGCACATCAAACCGATTTTTGTAAATTACATACAGGTCAAGTAAGCAACCAACCACCATCCCTGCTAACAAACCTTCAATTATGATATACCCCACTGATGATGAATGATACAGTAAGGGTATCGAGATTGCTGCAAGTAGTAATCCGCCAAGCCTTGAATCCTCCTCCAATATCATTCCAACTGCACTGACAACAAATACTCCGCAAAGGAAGTGAAAGAGAATAGCTATCTCGTATGGAGTCCGTGCCACCAAAAAGTAGGGTAAAATCTTTATAAGAATGAGTGATAAAACTACACCAATAGCAAGAGAACCCACTTCCAATGTCCTTCTTTTTGCGCTGTGAATTCTCATTCTTTCACCGCTCCTCTTATATCCTTCTCTTCGTAGAGCCCTAGAATTTCTGCATTTATATTTTCCCCTTCCTTCTCCCTATTTGCTATCTCTCCAGCTTTATTAAGCTCCAGCAGCCTCTCTCTCACTATATATTTCCCTTCTTGCAGCGACAATACATGATGCAAGATGTTA
This sequence comes from Candidatus Methanophagales archaeon, assembly GCA_003601795.1. Lineage (GTDB taxonomy): Archaea > Halobacteriota > Syntropharchaeia > Alkanophagales > Methanospirareceae > QEXZ01. The sequence goes on along the minus strand of PIXU01000116.1, from coordinate 4,219 downwards.
TCTTTATCCTTTTCGTATATCTCTCTGTATCCTCCCCCAGCCCTAAGCGGTGATATGTTATCTAAGAAACTTGCGGCTGCAAAGAATGTCAATGCAATATCCCAGGGCTTCGCATAGCTGTGCGTGACCAATCTCGCATCATTTATATTTCTCAACGCCAGTAAGTCGTTAATTTCTCGTGTAATTGCCCCACTATTCTTACTGCTGGCTATCTCACCAGATATGTAAGACGATGTGGAAGATATTACCAGTCCCGCTTTCCCGAAGTTCCATCTTTCGGTTGTGCTTATCGGTATCATCAAGTTATGAATTCCAAGTTTATAATTCTCAATCAGTTTTGGATATGCCGATTTGATTTCACTAATGAGTTTATCAAGTTCTTTCTTTCCGTTTTCATCCCTGTCAAGGTCTCTCATCTCAGACCTATCGCTTATCAAAGAAAGCACCTTTGGGTTTATCTCCCCAAATCTTGTCTTGTATAAACCTTTAATGGTTTGACTGCTGGCTGTGCTTTTTTCGCTTATTTTTACAAAACTATCATAAAATAAATCGTAATGTCTATTGAGGTTCCTTCTATAATTAAATGTCCCCTCCACAAGCTCGTCTATTTTCTCCATAACCACTAAAACTCTTTCTTTGCCATTTTTTACTCCCTGTAAGCCATCAATGTCTCTTTCAAGTTCTTCTTTTTTCTGATAATATCCTTCTCTAAGAAGAGATATATTGTTCAGCAGTTCTCTCAGCCCTGCTCTAATTCTTCCTCTATCTTCTTGCTCAAACACACTCTCCAGCTCCTCTATCTCTTCGTCCTTGATCTCGAAATCCAATCTTATTGATTCTATTATTCTATTCTTGATGTCTTCCATCCTTTTGTTCAGCCCTTCTGTTAAGAAATTATCCGCGACGTCAAGTTCAAAAGGGGCATGAATTGCTATGCTCCAGTATTTGGCACTTCCTTTTATATAATCTTCTTTATCTCTCCTCATCGCCTCATATTTCCTCCTTCTCTGCTCCGTATCGCCTCTTATAGCATCTATAATCTTCTGCAGAAAGCCTCTACTCTCAAGTTTTTTTAATTTGTAATCGTAGTGATAATATAAGGCGATAGCTTTGATTAAGGACTTTAAACCCTCTAAATCTTCACCTATCTCTCGAGAAGCAGAATCAATCTCACCCTGAAGTTCCGCAACCCCCGCGGACTGCAACCAACTTGTTTCATCCTCTCCTCTCACTTCCCCGCTCTTACATTTATCTATGATTCCCTCTATTTTCATCTTCAGATTTCTCTCCCTATCTTCAATATCTCTTATTTTTACACCTATGGCGACAAATGAATCGACATCCGGAGCTATGTCATCCAACTTTTTACCGACGAATTTCTCAACCTGCGATTTCTGATGTTCTATTTCCTTTAACTCTTCGTTCTTGTTTCCTATCTTCTCATCCAAATCCCGAATATCCTCTTTAAAACTTTTAATCCTCGCTTGCAGGTCACTCATTAATGGCGCTATGTTCTCTTTCCCCCGTAACGCCTCCTTTAATACTACTCTTGGGGTCTCATCTTCAATCCCGGAGACACGCTTTAATTGTTTTGCAGTATCTTCAAGAGCATCTAATGCTTCTGGAATTAACCTGTGCAGTTTTTTATCGCTCTCATCTCTCAACTTTTCTTCTCTCACTATTTGTGTGAATCCCTTTAGCCTCCTTATGTACTCAATCAAATCATCATACTTCCTCGTCTTATCTGGAGATAAATCTGATGGGATGTTATTAGTGATATGATACTTTACCGCTTCTACGGTCTGATAGTTGAGCAATTCCCCAATCTCATTCTTCCATGTCTTCTCTATGCTACCAACTTCTTTTTTTACAAAATCAAAGTCCTCTTTCGTTGGTATTCCCTCTTCCCTCTGGTCTGCTTTATCTAAAAATTCTCTTATTGCCCGGTTTAATTCTTTTCTGTTTTTAATAATTTCTTCCATTTCGTTGATTACTTTTTCAAACTCACCCTTTAATTCTCGCAGCTCTTCTATCGGATATTCAATCACATGAGCATCGGCGAATATAAACGATGAGTATAGTTTTCGAGCATCGAGAATCTGAATATTGCTTGTTACTAAATATAAGAAATTTATAAATGTGTATGGAAACACCGAATCAAATTCCTGTACTTCTCTTTTTGCCTCTTCTCCCACTCCAAATCCAGTTGGCCCCAAGGAAGTTAATACAACATAGTTGAAAAGCCTTCCTTTCAGGTTTAAGTATTCAAGTTCGGTTAGTGCGATAGCGGCATTAAGTTGTTCTTTTTCACCTTCTTCTGTCGTTGGCAGAACTCCAAAGAGCCATATTTCTGCCTCCTCACCTCTCAAGCTCCTGATATATCTTGCCAAGTCTATCGACATTCCAGAACCCGTGCCACCACCAAGACCAACAATTATTGCTATCGGACCTCTGCTCGGAAATTTTGGAAAACCCGAACCTTCCCCCTCACTCAAAACTTTATAAAAAATAGCTTTTGAAATCGCTCTTCTTCTGTGTACACCACCAGCAAATTCCTCAATTATACCAGGATCCCGCTTTTTAAGGTCGTCAAATGATATACCATATTCTGCATCATTCAGCCACCATACGTTTACCGCAGGCTTCGCCTTTCTATTCTTTATTTTATCCGCTATCCCCTTGCTCGCCAAATCAGAAACACGAGAAATGTTGGCTAAATGAGGAAGTAAGAAGATAGAGGTTTCTACACTTCTTCTCCCTCCTATTTCCTCCACTCTTTTTACAATCTCTTCCCTTCTTTCTTCGTCTTGCTCTTTCTCATTCGTATCTGTATCCATTATATAGACCCTCAGGTGCCTCCCTTCCCCTAAGTAGTGTTTTAAGAACCACTCGTGTTCGCAAATCTCCGATGCCAATTTTTTCCCACAGCCTCCGATTGCAACGATGGTCAAACCAGGTGGGACTTGCAAAGCCGCTCTTTCTCCATTTCTATCGTTCATTCTTCTTCCCTCCTACCCCCTATTCTTACTCCTATGACAAAAAATATGAATGCTACGCCTACGAGCGAGCCTATAAACCAGGATAAGGTGACCATCCCCGGTCTACTTAACCACCAATCCGAAATTGCATTAGCCTCCCTAACAAGACCTCTTTCGTGCATATCTATTAAAAATTTTCTCAACCAATCATCGTTTATTTTATGAATTTTCGCCTGGAATTCCTCAATCTCTGGAACCTTTATATCAAAAGTATATGTATGCGTATGTTCTTCCGAAGGTTTTAAAGGTTTTCCATCTTCGTCAAGCTCCTCAATTCGGCAGGAGGTGTATCCCTTCGTTTTGTCATATAGTATAATAGTTACTCCATCACAGTGCTTCTTTTCGGTTACCATCGGAACTTCACCGATTATATGAACACTCATTGTGCCTGAGCTTTTAATAGGCATCACAAAATGCTGTTCGTTGACTTCTTTGTTTACGGTATTCGTGAGGTTATACAAAGGATGATCACCATATTTCCTCAGATCGGTATCAAAAGAAATACTATGTGCATATGGGGAAAAATCGGAGACAAATAGAGTGAAATTCACAACTTCTCCTTCTTCTGGTCTTTCTGGTAAAGAGCCTTTGATTACATCTACTTGGAGCGCCGACGCCTCCCCTAAAAGTATCCCTAAACATAGAAGAAGTAACACTAGCGCCAGCGTAAGAGATAACTTTGTCATAGTTATCACTTTACTATTTTTAGTAGCTTCTCTATATAAAAGGATTTAAAAGGATTCGATATATTCGATATAATAGAACGCTCATCCCAGCATTTCATCGTAATGCTAAAATAAAGCCTGAACTGCGGCAGATATTTCAATTACCTCACGAAGACAATATTTGAGCACCACAAATTCCCTATCGAGGAGATGTTCTACATCTTGAAAGAAATGGAGTACAAGAGTACCTTGGAGATATCTAAGGAGCTCGGGAGGAAGTACGATTCCGTATTAGCACCGATGGATATTCGATATACGAGGGCGCGATTCATCACACCATCAAGATGGTGTGTCTTCTCGGAGATAAGCTATAAAACGCCGGATGCGGCACCGGCATTGTCATTGGCTATCTCTATTTCTAATAGCTTCGCCACCGCATATGCGGGTAATACTGCCGATAATCGCCTATCCCATGAGGGGGTTAGTAATTTCATATCCAATGCTTTTACCGCATCT
>PIXU01000115.1 GCA_003601795.1 Candidatus Methanophagales archaeon | reverse complement strand
AGAGAACGAAGAAATGTTCCTTATCAAGATACCTGAGTTTTGGCATCAAGAACTCCGCAGCATCCTTTGGTGATGATATCCTAATATTATCCTGTAAATAGTTTATCCGCTTCGATAGTTCAAAAGCGGCTTTTATCTGCGCTACTTTGGCAAATCCCAAGCCCTTAATCTTGCTTAATTCATTCATATCTGCCGAAACTATCGCTTTTAAATTTCCGTTGAAATGGTTAAGGAGTTTATTCGCCAAATCAATCGCCGTATCGCCTTTCATTCCTGTTCTAAGAATAATTGCAAGCAGTTCTGCATTGCTTAAGGCTTCAGGACCATACTTAGCCAATCTTTCTCTTGGTCGCTCCTCTTCAGGCAAATCTCGTATTTTTATTTTAGATTCGTTCATTTTGCATCCTTTCTCACTCCTGAAACCATCTTACACCACCTGCATGATGTTCATACGCAGATCGTTCTTTTATCTTCTCAGCTAATTCTTGTCCGCTGATTTCTTCTAATTCAGGTGAGTTGTTCATTTTTCTTACTTTGAAAAATTATGACTGCTTTTAATATTAATTATTCCTATCCTAAAATTCGAACTCCGCATCACTTTTCTACCGTTTCTTCATTTTATAACACCATCCACAAGTATCCAGATAACACATAACGTCATCGTTATCTTGCAGGCAAACCGGCTCGACGTTCAGGCATGCCCCACACACAACACTCGGAGGTTCTGGTCCCTGGCACCTTAGCTGGCATACCGGGCAGATATACATACATGCACCACAGTTACGGCACACATCGGATTTTATGTCAAAAGGCGGGGTTACCCTGCGCTCTTTTCCACGACCCGCAAAACCTATTGCCTTCGCACCCATCTGTTCTTCGCACATCCTGACGCACAGACCACACAAAATGCATTTTTCATCCTTCACCTTGAACCTGACGCGTTGCACACCCATCTTCGCTGCTAAATCCTGTAATGTCTTAGAACTCGGACATCTCGCCAGCAATAACTCGACCAGCATCTTCCTAGCCCTGATTACTCTTTTGGTATGCGTTCGTACCACTAATCCATCCTCAACCGGATAGTTACAGGAAGTTACCAATTTCGTCCTTTCTCCTTTGCCTATTTCCACTACACAAAGCCGGCAAATACCACCCGGGCTTAATCCATCACGATAGCAAAGGGTGGGTATGTCCATCCCGTAGAATCTGCAAGCTTCCAGAATGGTCCAGTGGTCTTCTACCTGCACTACCATACCGTTAATGGTCATCTTTTTCATCTTTCTTTACCTCAACTCAACTTATAATTACTGCACCGAATTTACAGGTGTCATAGCATATCCCGCATTTACTGCATTTTTCCCTGTTTATCACATGCACCCTCTCCTTCTCACCTGCGATAGCTCCTTCCGGGCATGCTTTGAGGCATGCAAGACAGCCTGTGCACTTCTCTGCATCTATGTAATATTCTATTAGTGCTTTACACACATGCGCAGGGCATTTCTTTTCTTTTATGTGTGCATCATATTCATCTCTGAAATAATGTATGGTAGTTAAAACGGGATTCGGAGCGGTTCTTCCCAACCCACACATAGATGTATCCTTCATCACCTCCGACAGCTCCTCCAGCAATTCTATATCCCCTTCCTTTCCCCTACCTTCACAAATATCATTAAGTATTTCACTCATCCTTTCCAATCCTTCCCTGCAAGGAACGCATCTCCCACATGATTCATCCACGAGGAAATCAATGAAATATCTGGCAACGTCCACCATGCATGTATCCTCGTCCATCACGATCATTCCTCCCGAACCCATCATGGAACCCAGCTTAGTCAACTCATCAAAATCCACCGCTGTATCAATGAATCTTTCTGGAATGCACCCGCCTGATGGACCACCAGTCTGTACCGCCTTGAACTTTTTGTTATTTGGTATGCCACCGCCAATATTATAAATTATCTCACGCAGGGTGATGCCAAAAGGAACTTCCACCAGTCCTGTATTATTCACCTTACCCACCAGCGCGAATATCTTCGTCCCCTTGCTTCCCTCGGTTCCAATCGAAGTGAACCACCTGGCACCCTTATTTATAATGAGCGGAATATTAGCCCAGGTTTCTACATTGTTTAGATTTGATGGTTTATTCCATAACCCCTTAATAGAGGTATGGACATATTTTGGTTTGGGAGCTCCCACTTTCCCTTCCAATGAAGACATGAGTGCACTGGACTCGCCAGAAATGAATGCTCCCGCACCGCGAAAGATTTTAACATCAAAATCAAAACCCGAACCCATGATGTCCCTCCCCAAAAGTCCGTATTCCCTCGCTTGCTCGAGTGCAATGCCCGTATTCTCCACCGCTAAGGGATATTCATCTCGTACGTATATGAAACCTTCATGCGACCCGATGGCATAAGCACCAATAATAAGTCCTTCGATGACGCTGTGTGGATTACCCTCCATAAGAGCCCGGTTCATAAATGCCCCGGGGTCCCCCTCATCACAATTAACGATAACATATTTGGGTTCTCCGGGTGCATTGCGTGTAGTTTCCCATTTTCTTCCCGCAGGAAAACCACCACCACCGCGACCACGGAGATTTGCTCTTTTAACCTCTTCGATCACCTCTTCCGGGGTCATTTCGGGTAATGCTTTCGCTAAGGCGCGATAGCCACCGAGAGCAATATAGTCATCGATATTTTTGGGGTCGACTTTGATATTATTTCCAATAAGGAGCCGCATTTGATGTTTATAGAACGGTATTTCATCCTCATGGATAGCTTTTTCATTGGTGGTCGGGTCGGTATAGAGTAAACGTTCAACATGCTTCTTTTCCACCAACGTTTTTTCCACTATTTCTGGCACATCACCTGGCTGTACCTGGAGGTAATAAATTCCTTCGGGATAAATGACCACAATTGTTCCTTTTTCACAAAAACCGGGGCAGCCAGTCTCCCTAATCTCTACCTCGTTCTCCAAGCCCCTTTTTTTAAGTTCCTCTTTAAAAGTCGTGATAACTTTTCGCGCACCAAGAGCGAGGCAGCCAGTACCAGCACATATCGCAATGCGTGGCTTTTTCGGGTCTCTTTTAGCCAATATTTCCTGCCTGAGTTTTTCTAAATCCGAAGGTGATTTTATCTTTCTCCTATTCATGTTTCCCCTCCCTTGCCCGAGCTTAAGCTTGTGTATCCATATTTATGGAGGACCTTTTCTACCTTTGTCGGCGGTAATTTACCATAATATTCGTTATCCACCACCATCACAGGTCCTAACGCACAGCAGCCCAGACAGTTAACACTCTCTAATGTGAATTTATAATCCTCAGTTGTTTCACCGGTTTTGATGCCCAGAATGCGTTCTGCAGTCTCCAGGATTCTCGGGCCTCCTCGCACATGGCATGCGGTACCGAGGCATACTCTAACTAAATGCTTTCCTCTTGGTTTCAGACTGAAAGATTTGTAAAATGTAGCTATTCCAAAAACATCGGTTAAAGGAACCTGCAATCTTTTGGCGATGTACCTGAGTGTATCCTGAGGCAACCAGTTGTACTCGGCTTGGACGTCCTGCAATATGGGAATCAGTTCTGATTTGTCAGTTCTATGCTCTTCTATTATTTTGTCGATTTTATCTTCGTCCATCTCTCTTATCTCACCATTATCATTTCTCTTATCAGCAATATTTCTCTTTATTCTCTAACCTAATAATAGTACTAAAAGACTATTTGAGAATTTTTCATAAAAATTATAAATCACTCATTTCGTCACCTCATCCTGATTTGCAATGTAAAAGCATACGGATTCGTTAAACACGCGGAACAAATCTCCATTTGGTCCAGTATCATGCCATAATTCCTCATTTTCTTATTTAAAGCAAATCTTTCTATCTTTTTTATTCCCTCACCATCCAGCTTTTTCGTTTCTATTGCCTTTTCTGAAATACTTACGAGCTCCTCTCCTACTTTTGTCCGAATTATTAATGAGGTACATCCATCCAGCGAACCTGCCGAGCCTGCGGAAACATCCGCAAGCTGTGAGGAGAAATCTTCACAAATTCTGCACGTATCCAGGACGCAGGGGTCCAGTTCTTTAGTTGGAATACCGAACTCTTTGTCCTTTGTAACCACCATGAATTTCCCCTTTGTAACATAAAACCTCTCCACCTCTTTAATGTCTATTCCCCGTTCAGCGAGGAACATAACCAGATCACGGTGCCAGAAAGCCTCAGTGTCGAAAAGCCCGATTAAGACTCGCCAAGCAAAACTTCTTCGGGTGTGGTTGCAACAAAAGGTTCGGCTTTCCAATCTTCTGTCCTCGTAGCGACAACGGCAGCATCTATAAATCCACTTCTTAACGCTTCGCATAGCATTGCCGTTACAACACTGCCATCTTGCCCCACCTCTCTTATGCCCTTCTCCGTTGCTCTTGCACTTAATATTTCCTTATAGTAGCCCAGAATTCGCCCCTCGGGACTGGAAGCACAAGAACTGAAATCACATACGCCATATTCCATCCTTGGGCACGCCTCCTCACATAAATGACAGGCTGCAAATGAGCGAGGACAAAAACTGAAACAGAAGCCCGTTGACACTGTTCCGCCGCAGCCCTTGTCAAACACTACTTCTTCCTCTTTATACTTCTCGAAATCCGGTATGAACGCCGCACACGCACCACAGTAGCAGCATACCGGGAAGTTTCTTACGCTTGCCATGGACTATGCTTTCCTCCTTTATTTTTTATCTGTAATAGTTGCCCCGTATCCACCTTTCACTGTGTAGTATAAAAAACTTTTTGAGAACTTTTCATAAAAATTTGAATTAGTTGATGGTATGTTCGGCATAAGAAAGGCAATGCGCGATACTGATGTCTGTATTGCACTATCTACACCCGGACCGGGGGTCATAAAGAAGGAATGGGTTGCGGATATGGCGGATAATGCGATTGTATTCGCATGTGCGAATCCAGTGCCTGAGATAATGCCATGGGAAGTAAAAGAAGGCGGTGCAAGGATAGTTGCTACCGGGCGGTCAGATTTTGAGAATCAGGTAAATAACTCGTTGGGTTTTCCCGCAGTCTTCAGGGGCGCTCTGGATGTGCGTGCAACAATAACGGACGAGATGTGCATAGCGGCAGCGGATGCAATAGCGAGCTATGCGGAAGAGAAGGGTATAAGCGAAGATTACATAGGACGTTAGAAACGAAATTCAGGGGATCGCCGTGGAGTTCCCCGCATACGGATACAGACGGATAACCGCCGAACTCCGGAATCGTGGTTATTCGGTGAACCATAAACGTGTACTCAGGCTTATGAGGGGAGACAATCTCCTTTGCGTTCGTAAAGATTTTAAGCCTAGAACCACCGATTCAGAGCACAATCTCAGAGTCTATCCCAATCTCGTGAAGGGGTTGAAGATAACCAGATTGAATCAGGTATGGGCTTCCGATAATCACTTACATCCGTCTATCAGGCGAATTCGTTGGGGCAATTGAAACACGGTGGAATGAGAACCTCGGGGACTGATTCACCACTCAGATCAGGGAGTTCAATATGCCTCGGAAGAATATATCGGATGTCGAAAGCATCGAAAGTTTTAAACACCTAAGTTTCAGACTTTATATACTCCACTCTCAGCACATCCATAATTTCCCTTTGTTCCCGTGATGGAATGGACAATTTCGATGCTGTGACGTCCCCCTCGGGATTAGTGACTACAACATATTTCACCTTGCCCAGCTGTTTCAGCGCATTCTCGGCGCTTATCTTCAATCCGCCTTTTTTGAGCATGTGTTCAAGTGTTTTCATCAATAAATACGAGAGATAGCATATAAATATGTGCGCTTTAACCCTTCCATCCAGCCAATGCCTTATCGGTCTGAGTCCAATCGGCTGTTTAATGCAGCAAAACGCCTTTTCTATCCCATCCTTGTCATAATATGCAGAAATTATTTCTTTTGTGCCCATCGTAACCCGCGTGCTCATCAATGCGTGCTTACCATCAAGCCGCTCAACATCCGCTATTTTATCGTCACGCCTCTTAAAATTAATTGTTATCCTGCCCCCTTCTGAGGTGTAGGTGCATTTAAAATAGGTGCTCACGCCCTTCGCTGTCGCTTTGACCTTTGAAACAACCTTCTCCATTTTCCTGTAATTCCCCTTTGCCAATTTAGCACGGTATGCGCTTAATTCCGCCTCCGCTCGCTTTATCTTTTCATCCCTGTCACGCTTCTTAGATGCCGCCTTCTTCGTATCGTAACAGATAACAACCTTCCTCTCTTTACCGTATAACTGCCGAACCATCCCTACGGCATAGAGTTTTGACCCCTCATCCAGGTCTTTGACAAAATTCTCCTCGCTCAGGAGTTCAGCAGCCTCAACCTCCCTCAGTATCGCCTTTACCACTTTGTTCTTCTTCAGACCGCAGATTAAGCCCTTACAGGGCTTGCGGGGTCGTGGGGCGGAGCCCCACAATCGTAGCCGTTACCGTCCAGCTCCCCTATGTTTTCTTCGGAGACCATGCCGCGGTCAAATATGAGCAGGCAATCGAAGATGGCGAACTCCTCTTTTAGACGGGATATTGCACGTCCAACGGTCTTTATATCCGTTTTGTTTCCCTCGAAGATGAGATGAAACACCGGAAAACGTTCCTCTTTTGTGACCACCAGACCGATATTCACCTGCAATTTATCGGGCTTGCCGTCCCTGCTGTATCCCAGCCTTGCGATGATGCATTTCTGCAGTGCGTGAGGGAACATGGGATGAATATCCGGGTCAGGACTGGTGGTATGGGCTTGCTGAAGGAGGAGTAGAGCTCGCCCCCTTTAGAATATCAAAGGATGACAGACATGGATTTCTGAGAGTGTAGCTGAAAAAATTCAGTGGTGTGTCAAAACACTATCTGGGCAAGTACATCTCATTCTTTGAGCTATTGCTCAACTCAAAGGAAATTTGGTTTCGCATCCATATGTTGTCCCCGATGACTTAGGGGGATGAGTGTCTATTTTAATGCTTATACTCTCATAAGGACTTCGGGCAATTTCGACAACGGCTGGCGAGTATCTGAAGTCCTGCGAAGCAGGATTTGGGCGGAGTGCCGAAGGCACGAAGCCAGATACGCTCTGTTATCGGAAGTTGAGTTCATTTTAATGCTTCTTTTATGCAAGCAATAAGTTCGGCGCATTTGTTACCCTTTCTATTTTTAAAGTCCGGAATAGTTCCATAAAGAAGTTTATATTTTCTGATTTTACCAATTGGCAATAAGTTCTTTATTGATTTTTCCAGATTTCCCCATTGTTTAATCTTAGAAGTCTTCTCTTTCAGTTGAGATGTATCCAATATTTGAATAAATAGGACAGAACCACTCATTCCGATGGGTGTATTATTCTCAGAGTCGTGAATGTAGTAAGAAGATAAAGCTGAAGTAAGGAATTTACCGCATATTTGGGTTGGTTTGACTTCTGTTTCTTCAATTTCAATAATCACTCTGATTTTATTATCTTTAATGATCAGCAAATCAACATTACAGTATTCTGTTTCATTTGATCTGTCCCTTGAACAGAATAAAGGCACATTCTGTTGCCCACCACAAGCTGGATCTTTTATTATTTTGCAGTTGGGAAAAACATTGCTATTGATACATTCCCCAACGATTTTGTGTAACGGATGTTCCATTTCAATTCCTCTTCTCAATCTCAATTTCCGATAACTCGTTCATATCCGCAATACTTCGCATATCATTCCAATTTGGCGATATATACCAATTTCGCATATCCTTACATTTTGGCAGTATATCTGAAGTACTTCGTATATACATCCTTCTGGATGAAAATTTTCCTCCAGAACGTCTCCCACTCATCCTTTTACATCACCACCTCCCTTCTTTTCAAACAATCTATCTAAGGGACTTTTTATTTGACTTAAGTCTTTATTACTTACATGCGTATATATCTCTGTTGTTTTTGAACTTTTATACCCTAACAGCTCCTGAATATACCTCAAGTCCACACCGTTTTCCAGTAAATGCGTTGCGAAGAGGTGCATTGCCTGATTTTTATCAGGGAAAATAAATATAAAAGCTTTTCGATTTTTGCCTTTTATGTTACCCATTTAGATAAGAATTTTGTCAGTAATGAGATGGGATGTAGTCAAGCGACATGTGAGCAAATTTTATATGTGTTCACTCGCATGATAATAGTCCAAAACTTGTATTGCATTCTTCTCTCCATTCACCTTCCCATTTCGCTCTCTTTGCCCTTACCTTCTTTCTTCCTCTACCTTTCCCCTTCGCCTCGTCTGGTCGTGTGGGCACGAGTGCGCCATCAATTGTAAGGACCATTATGGGTCTCCACTTCTT
>PIXU01000194.1 GCA_003601795.1 Candidatus Methanophagales archaeon | reverse complement strand
ATCGGCGACCACGGTATAGCCTTGCTCTCGTTCAGAGAAGGATTTGGTTTTGATACCGGGTTGAAATCAGATGTAACACCTTTAAACGGGCTTATTTATGAGGTATTAGAAGTTGGTGGCGTGGTAGCCATGAAAGACCCTACGAGAGGTGGACTGGCAAATTCACTCAACGAATTCAGCGAGAAATCGAAGGTTGGTATCCTGATAGAGGAGGAAAAGATACCGGTAAAAGAATCCGTTAGAAATGCGTGCGAGATGTTGGGGATAGACCCTTTGGAAGTAGGAAATGAAGGGAAGGTGGTGATTGGCGTGGTGAAAGAGAAAGCAGAAGATGTGCTTGATGCACTGAGGGGTACAGAAAAGGGTAAAGATGCGGAGATAATTGGTTCTGTGACGAAAGAGATAAAGGGGGTGGTGATGCGGACACGGGTTGGCGGCAGAAGAATTGTGGAGCCACCAATAGGCGACCCGGTGCCGAGGATATGTTGATGCCTATTATATTTTCAAAGCGATTTCTTTTACACTCGCTGCGAAATCGCTTTCCAATAGCTTGTTTACATCCCCTATCAAATCCTCAATTTTATCATCGAAGTCTATTTCACCCAAAATGGGCACTTCTTTTAACGCCTCTTTCACCACCTCCGAATCCCCCATTTTCATATTCTCGATAACACCGATAATTGGCACATTCAACTCGGTAAGCATTTTTATTACCTTCTTCACCGTCTCCAATGCCACTTTTGATGAGGTCGTCATCACGAGGAATTCCGCTCTTTTCATCCATCTTATTACATCCATCGTTGCATCTCCGATGCCGGGTGGCGTATCAACCACCAGAAAATCCAGTGAACTCCATCTTGTAACGGCAAGCAACTCCAGCATGGCATTAGAAATGTCAATGCCCCTGAGTGGCGAGGGTTTATCGCCCGTGAAATAAACAATGCTCATGAATTCTACGCCATGTACCTCAGGTGGAATGATTCCTTTCTCTTCTTTCGGATATATGCCCTCTATTCCCAATATCACATGCAAGGATGGCGCGGATAAATCTAAATCCAGCAGTCCAACCCGGTGACCCAGCCTTGATAGAGTCAATGCGAGTACAGAAGCGGTTAAACTCTTACCAATCCCTCCTTTACCGCCTGAAACTGCGATTATCCTCTTTATCCCTGCCAATCTTTTGTCAATAATCTTCAATCTCGGGTCCATCGCATATACTTATAAAAATAGTAGGCAAATAGTAAAAGTAAAAACGTGGCTATGAATCCAGCATTGAGACATTGGTAAAATTCCAACGCTAACCCCTGCCTTTTATAGATTCTATCGAAACTCCCCGTCCCTGCAATACCTCAAAATCCGGGCTCTTACAAGAAGGACATCTGATATACGCATGAGCAACCTCGGGTGCGAAATGTATCGCTTCGTTCTCGTCCTCACTTAACCCTGCATCGTCAAAACCCCATTCGTTACCACAGACCCTGCATCTGAAAATAGCTCTTTCTGTATCCATTTCTACTTTCATTTTTGTTAACAACGATGTGCCTTGAGCTTTTGTAAGTTCGTTCAACGCAAATTCAAATATCTCGGTCTCTATTTGCTGTAATTCGCCTATCTTAATCTTAATTTTTGTAATCTCTTCCAGCCCTTCTTTTCTCGATTCCTCTATCACCGTTGCGATTACCGCTTCCGCTAATGCCCACTCGTGCATGTTTCTTTATCTCTTTTGATTCTGTGTATTTGTTACTTCACTTTAAGTATAAACATCTCTAAACTTTAAATCATACTCTGTACTACCCCTGCTTTCATATGCACCCTATTTGAAAATGCCTCCAATATTCAGGTGCACATATACAAATAGCAATGAAATTTTACCATTGTTTTTAAAAAAAATTTTCTAATATTTCGCATTTATCTATGTCCGTTAAAAAATCACTTATAGTATGAATCTAAAGAGTTTAAGGAGGTAAAATATTGAAAATGCCGCTTGAAGAAATAAACCTGATATGGCTTGAAGGGCAGGACTGCGCCGGTTGTACCATCTCTATCAAGCAGGCAAGCAATCCCACGCTGATCGACGTTTTAACCGGAGCAATACCGGGACTTGGAGGGTTGAAGCTCGTTTATCATCCAACACTTATGATCGAGTGGGGCGAAGATGCAGCGAAGATACTCATTGACGCGATGGAAGGCAAGTATGACCCATTTGTATTGATTCTCGAGGGAGCAATCCCCGATGAGGAGAAAGCAAGACCCGGCGTTTACTGCGTCATTGGCGAGTATGAAGAGAAACTGCTGAAACTAAACGAAGTCATTGACGGTCTATCGAAGAGGTGCGCCGCCGCGGTCGCTATTGGTACGTGTGCATCTTATGGAGGCATTCCGCACGGGAATCCCAATCCGACGGGTGCGAAGGGGCTTTTGGACTATTTAGGGAAAGGATGGAAAGGAGCGCTGGATCTTCCCGTTATCTGTATTCCCGGCTGCCCACCCAGAGCTGATAATATCGTGCAGGTCCTGGGTCACGCGGTGCTGGCAGCGAGAGGATTAGCACCGCTTCCTGAGATTGATGAGTGGCACCGACCCATTTACCTTTACGGTAGCACAGCCCACGAGTTATGTCCGATATGCGGGTTCTACTCAGGTGGTGTGGACGCCCATGCCTTTGGAGAAACTGGTTGTCTCGGTGCGCTTGGCTGTAAAGGCATCATCACGCACTGCAACGCCTCAACCACGTGGATGGATGGGTACGGAGGGTGCACAAAGACAGGAGTTCCATGCTTTGGATGCGCCGACCCGAACTTTCCAGACCCGCCCACTTCTCCATTCTTCGCCAAAGCTCCCGCGAGTCCTTTCATAAAAGAAACGATGAGGGGCACGTGGAGTCACATGATGATGGGGCTTGCGCGGCTTCATAGGAGGAAGATATGATGAAAGGGAAGGGTAAAGAGAGGGAAATAACAATAGAACCGATAACGAGGATAGAAGGGCATTTGGGCGTTCACGTAAAGGTGGACACCGAAGCGAGAAGAATTACCGATGCATACGCATATAGCCCGATGTTCAGGGGTTTTGAAATCATACTCAAGGGAAGAGAGCCATCAGATGCGGTGATGATAACGCAGCGGAGTTGTGGTGTCTGCCCAGTGCCTCACGCTCTCGCCTCGGTAAATGCTATTGACCAGGTATATGGAGTATCTCCACCGCCGATGAGTGTTGTCCTTAGGGACCTTGTTCATGGTGCTGAGCAACTTTATGATGTACAGGTCGGTGTCCTCAACCTCGAATGTCCTGACTACTGTGAGCGTGCAATGAAAAAGTACAACCCTGAATGGTGGGAAGAAGCGAAAAAGACGAAGGCACCGAGATCTGATGTTCATGGCTTTGATGCCATCAGTGATATTCTAACTGCACTCGCTCCACTATCAGGCGAGCTTTATTTGAGGTCGCTCCTCGTGCAAAAAGCGGGGCATAATATGGCAGCTATATTTGGTGCGAAGCATCCGCACGTTCACTCTTTTGTACCAGGAGGAATCGCAAAGATAAACCTCTCCGCATCTGACATTGAATCTTACCTGACGCTTCTTATGCGACACGTTGCGTTTGCAAAGGAACTGGTCGCAGTTACTGACGACTTACTCGATTTCGTGCTCGCGCAGGGCTATGAAGACGTAGGAGCGAGAACAGCGAATCTCGGCTCCGTAGGCGCCTATAACGACCCGGAGGCGTATTCCGCAAAGTATGAGGAGATGACAGACTGGGGTCGTAAGAGGATGGTATCCCCGGGAGTTATCCTTGATGGTGAACTCGTCACAACAGACCTCATTGAGTTCAACGTTGGAGTGCGAGAATTCATCGGCAGCGGCTGGTATTCGAGCGAATGGGAACAGGAAGTTGAATCGGACCCGTTGGGCAATAAAATAATGAAGGAGCATCCGTGGAACAAGCGCACGGTTCCAAAACCCGGTGAGTACGGAAAATGGGACTCCAAATATACGTGGGTCACTGCGCCGAGATGGTGGCACTGGAAAGGAGATGGAAAGAATCACGTGATCGAACTCGGACCGCTTGCGCGGATGTGGGTGACAGCAAAGGCAGGACTTGTTCCCGAATCCACGGGAAACAGCCTCAAGTTCGAGTTACCGGCAGCGTTTATCCCTGGTTTCAAATATGCAGAGGCAATGGAATTCGAGTGGAAGATTCCAGAGAAGCCAAATGCCGTGGAAAGAATCAGAGCTCGTGCATATTACCATGCATACTCTGCATATTGCATGCTGAACATGGTAATGGCTGGCTTAGAACTATTGAAAGCTGGCAAGACTGACGTATGGACGCCTTATGAGAAGCCCAGGGAGGGCATAGGCTTTGGTGCAATTGAAGCTATGCGTGGCGCTTGCTTGCACTGGTGCGTGATGAAGAACGGTGTCATCCACAATTATCAGTATCAGGCACCGACGACATGGAACGCATCCGGCAGAGACCCGGAAGAAAAGCCCGGACCATACGATGAAGCGCTTATACAGACGCCAATCACCGAAGCCGGCGAGTCTGATGGGTGGAAAGGCATTGATGTGGTTAGAGCTATAAGAAGCTTCGACCCATGTCTGGGGTGTGCAGTCCACGTGCATATAGGCAAACAAATAGTGAAACACGAGTTACTACCGTTCGCAGTACCGCTAAATTCAAACCCTGAGATTTCACACGGTTAATTAACACAAAATCTTTAATATTTTTCAGAATGGCTAAGCTCATCCAGAATAAGTTCAACTGCTCGTGGGACTGCTGCATCAACCTCTGGGCTCAGCGTTTCACCCAGCGTGATTTCCCGGACTTCGCAGCCAATAACAATGGTTGTAGGTGGCAGGGTGCCGATTGCCCTGGCAAAGATAAGAAGCTCTTCCAACCGTGTTTCGTGGACACTAAACGTGAAGAAGTCCATCGCTTCCTCGGGCTTCCGCACCTCCACCTGCTCTGCTTTTATCTCGTTACGATAGATTGTTCCCGGCTTTTCTCCTCTCTGCACAGCATCAACAAAGATCACAAGCTTATAGTCATTGAGCTCGGGTGCTAATGTCACGCCACAAAGACCGGCATCTCTTGCTTCAACGCCTTCGGGCAGGTCGTCCCTCGCCATCAGCGCCTCTATGACCCTTGGTCCGAATCCGTCATCCCCCATGTACTCGTTACCAAGACCTGCTACGAGTATTTTTTTACCTCTTTCCATATCTGAACATTATATTACAGCTCCCCTCTCTCGACACCATACAGGGTCCAACGGGACGCCGTGGTGTGCAAATCTTACCAAACAAAGGGCATTCATCAGGATACACAAGTCCCCTCAGGATTTCTCCACATCTGCACCCTTCTGGCTCTTTATATTCATAACCACTGCATAACTCACTTAATTCATCCTCGTATCGTTTCCTCGCATCGTATTCCTCAAATTTCTTTTTTAAGCGAAGCCCGCTGCCGGGTATAACAGGAAAACCTCTCCAGCTCATATCAAAAGGTTCAAAAACCTCGTTCATTGTTTGCTGTGCTTTCTCATTTCCTTCCGGTCGAACAACCCTTTTATATTCGTTCTCCACCTTTGCTTCACCATTGAGTATCTGCATCGCGAGCATGTAAACCCCGATCAGTACATCCAGAGGTTCAAAACCTGCAATAACCTGCGGTATTTTATATCGCTTCGATATGAATTCATAAGGTCTTTCTCCTATGATTGTTGATACATGACCCGGATTTATGAATCCGTCTATCTTCATCTCTCCAATTCTTATCAATGCTTCCATCGCCGGCGGGATCAGCCTGTGAGCGCTCAATATAGAAAAATTATTTAGGTGGTGGTTCAAAATCACAGATGCAGTTGCTGGTGTTGTTGTTTCAAACCCGATGGAAAAGAATACAACGTCCTTATTTGTTTTTTCCGCAAGCGAAATGCAGTCTGTTATGCTGTAAACCACCCTTACGTCGAGACCCTCCGCCTTTGCGTCTGCCAACGACTGTCTTTCGCCGGGAACCCTGAACATGTCACCAAACGTGGCAATCACCTTCCCTTTTCGTGCTAAAATAATCGCTTCTTCTATTTCTTTCGGTGTTGTCACGCAAACCGGACACCCGGGTCCGGGTCTCACCTCTATCCCCGCTTCTTTTAGCATCGAGTTCAACCCGAACCTTACCAGAGTATCTTGATGCGTGCCACAGACGTGCATCAATCGTAGATTGAGATTCAATGCTTTTAATTTTTCTATTATCCGATTTGCTAACCCCTCATCTCGATATCTGAACATTATGCTATGTAGTTATTCTCTACCATCTTATTTATTCTTATCTGAAATGATTCATATATATTTTTTCCCTTATAACCCTGACTACATCACAAAAATTGCTATGGATACCATAGGGCTATATATGAATGCAAATAACCCTGAAAAATGGCTTTTCCTTGGGAAAAAGGAAAATACCCACTTAACGATTCGGAGTGTAGAAAAAATATTTGACAACAGAAATATATACGCATGTAAGTAATAAGGATATAGGGAAAATAAGAAGCATTTGGACATAATCTTCAAGGAGGTGAAAAATGATTGAATATGGAGGAGTACAACTAAAGGGATGTATATGCGAACTCAAATTCGGATATAATGCTAAAACGGTGGTATATACGAAATCGAGTTCGGATATATCGAAGTTATATGAAATGGCGGCGACGGGCTGTGAAAGATAACTTTAATAAAGGCATGAGAATATAGGATAATCAAGGAGATATGAAAGTGGAGAGAACAGGTAGAATGGAACTAATAAAGAAAATCGAGGAAAAACGTGACTCAAAGTTGTTAGTGTATATAACGGGCGATAGAAGGGGGCTTGAAACAAAGATAGGTATGGATGTATTCCCTATGTTTCACGAGCATTTAATGCGTATAGGAAAACAAGAAAGAATAGACATCTACCTTTACAGTCCTGGTGGAATTACTATTGCAGGATATGCTCTGGTGAATTTAATTAGAGAATTTTGTAAAGAATTTAGTGTAATCATACCATTCAAAGCTTTAAGCTGTGCTACTTTAATCTCGTTAGGTGCTAATGAAGTAATCTTGACCCCGATGGGACAACTAAGTCCCATTGATCCTTCGGTCCAACATCCACTGGGACCAGTGATACAAATTCCGGGCCAACCTACTGGACAAATTGTGCCTGTAAATGTAGAGGATGTTAATGCTTT
>PIXU01000114.1 GCA_003601795.1 Candidatus Methanophagales archaeon | reverse complement strand
TGCACAGATAGAAGAAGGAGCGGGAGGAATGCTTAAGAATGTAGTTACCGTTACCGGAACTCCACCACAGGGTGCTGACGTCACTGGTTACGATACCGTAGAGATAGAAGTTCTGGCACGAACCATCGAACCCTCGCAGTGGGCTGCCTTTTACGTTGTAACCGAGGTAAAGACCGATGGGACGGTGATAGAGAACGAACAATTCGGATGGATGACGGGCAATGGAAATCTGCTCAACAACCCGCCACTCGCGCCGGGAGAGGCGGTTGGGGAGATAAAATACGATGATAAAATGATTAGCTCAAACGGGACTACGGAGCTCGGGAAGAGTTCCGGAGTAATTACCGATTTTATGCCAAATTTCGCGGTGATAAAAGACATTGGCTATAAATCTGGTGATATGGGCTCGTTAAGCTCTACTGAACAGGCAGGCATGCGCTATTCCGGAGCCAGCCCTCCTCTCTCAACTTCTAATATGAGTGAGGATGTGAATGCGTACAGCAAGATGACCGTGACTGCTGTGAACGCTACGACCGAGACCGAAGTAGGGATTACCGATACAGAGGAAAGAGACTTGCGCTACGGGATAAACGCGGAAGGTACGGGTAGCGTGTCTGCGGGTATTGATGCGTCTGCCAGGGAGAAAGTTGATAGGGGAATGTCGTATGAGGATAAATCCACTGCCTGCGGCGGTAATTTCTCACTTGAGCAAAATGCCGACTACACGTCAAAACCATCTACATCTACCTCGACTGATCTCAAAGGCGATAGCACTGTGGTTGTGGAAGGACAATTCAGAGGGGAAAGAGGCGGCACAAGTCTTCTTCATAACGATAAAATGATTGGCTCAAACGGGACTATGGAGTTCGAGCAGGAGGTCGATGCGAGTAAGACAAACTTCGAAGCGAATAAAAAGATTGGCTATACGTCAGGTAATATGGGCATGGGCTCGTTAAGCCATGATGAGCAGGTAAGCATGCAATATTCATCTAAGACGAAATGCAGGGATGTGAATGCTCATAGTACAATGGTCGTGACCGATGCTACAACTGAAATCAAAGCGAAGACAACTACAAGTCGCTTGCACTACGAAATAAATACGGAAAGTAAAGGTAGCGTGTCGGCGGGTGTAGATGCATTCATCAAGGAGGGACGTGGTGACATATCATATAAAGGCAAGTCCATCGCGTCCGGCGGCAATTTTACGCTCGAGAATGATGTATATTACAAGACAAGGTCATATGTGTCCACCACAACAGATCTCAAAGGCGATAAAACTGTGGTAGAGGATGGACAATTGGGCTGGGGGAGTGGCACCGGCAATCTCAAATATGATGATAAAATGATTGGCTCAGACGGGACTACGGAGTTCAATAAGGATTTCGATGCCGACACAGGCACTGCGCCAAATCTCGCGGTGGAAAAAAGCATTGGTTATAAATCGAGTGATATGGGTTCGTTAAGCCAGTCCGAGCATGTAGGCATGTGTTATTCAAATGCGAGTGTGGATGTTCACGGTAAGATGGTCGCGACCGTGACTAACGCAACGACAGAGACCGAGATTACTGGGAAAAGTTTGCACTATGGAATAGATGCAGAAGGTA
Source organism: Candidatus Methanophagales archaeon (assembly GCA_003601795.1). Taxonomy (GTDB): domain Archaea; phylum Halobacteriota; class Syntropharchaeia; order Alkanophagales; family Methanospirareceae; genus QEXZ01. Next base: position 5,388 of record PIXU01000114.1, on the reverse strand, counting down.
ATGGTACCGTGTCCGCAGGTGCTGACGTGTCTGTCGTGGATGAAGGTGCTGACATAACGTGTAAGGATGATTCAAATGCATACGGCGGTAGTTTCGCGTTCCAAAAGGAGATAGGATACAAGAAACCGCCATAGGGCAGCAATCAAAAGCATCGGGTTGTGTAATTCGTTTTTAAATTAAATGAAATGATATAAATAAATGGATTTAATTAATTTAATAATAAAAATAAAGGGGGTGATAAAAACGAATGGATGGGGTAGAGAAAGAAGAAATCGTAAAGAAATGCACAGAGATGCTCGAAAATATGCTACGTGATATTACAATTCCGAAAAATATAAGGAAATCGGCGAGCAAAGTAATGAATAAGCTGCGTAACGGCAATGAATCACTGGCAGTGAGAGCAGCAGCGGCTGTTTCCGAATTGGAGGAACTGACTAATAACCCTGACATTCCTTCTTATACAAGAACGTTGGTATGGAGTATAGTAGGTCAGTTAGAGACTGTATCCGTGGAAGAATGAGTAGATATGATAACCATAGCGATCGCAGGGAAGCCGAATTCAGGAAAATCTACCTTTTTCAGGGCTGCTACACTCGCGGATGTGGAAATAGCTTCTTATCCGTTCACCACCATATCGCCTAACGTCGGGATAGCATACGTGAGGGTAAAATGTCCCTGTAAAGAGGAAGGGATTCAACAGGAGATAGGCAGAGAGTGTGGAAATTGCGTAAATGGCTCTCGTTTCGTGCCCGTGGAGCTCATAGACGTTGCAGGACTGGTCAGAGGGGCGCATGAAGGACGAGGATTGGGAAACGAATTCTTAGACGAGCTCAGACAGGCGGAGGTGATAATACATGTTGTAGATGCATCGGGAGGAACGGATGCCGATGGAAATGTAGTAGGGATTGGTAGTCATGACCCGCTCGAAGACGTTCTCTTTTTCCGAGAAGAGCTGAATGAGTGGGTGAAGGGGATATTAAGTAGAAACAGAAGGAAGCTGGAGAGGAAAGCGGAATTAGAAGGTACGAAGATTGCGCGGTTGCTTTCCGAACAATTAGCCGGCGTTGGAGTAACTGAAGAACAGGTAAAAGCCGCTCTATCAGAATCTCTCGTCGCTGATAAACCCAACATGAAGTCATGGAACGAGGACGAGATGAAGGATTTAGCTTCGCACCTGATAAAAAGGAGTAAAAAAATGATTATCGCTGCGAATAAAGCTGATATAGCGCCGGAAGAGAATATAAAAAAGTTGAAGGAGCTTGAAGGAGCTTGTGAAACCAAAGAAGCAGCAGCAGAGGTAATCCCTTGTTCCGCAGAAGCAGAACTCGCTTTGAGAACCGCTGCAAAGAACAACTTTATAAAATATCTGCCTGGTGATACGAATTTTGTGATCTCTCATGAAGTGACGGAAAAACAAAGAAAAGGGCTGGAGAGGCTAAGGAATTTAATTCAAGATTATCGTGGCACGGGAACAGGGGTGCAAGCAATTATAAATCGTGTGGTTTTCGATTTGCTGGAGTACGTGGTTGTGTATCCAGTAGAAGATGAGCACAAGTTCAGTGACGCCACAGGGAGAATACTACCGGATGCGTTTCTTTTGAAAACAGGTAGCACAGCCAGGGATTTGGCTTTTTCCATCCATTCTGATATAGGTAAAGGCTTTCTTTACGCAGTAGATGCGAGAACAAAGCGGAGAGTGGGAGAAAAATACGTATTGAGAAACAATGATATAATAAAGGTGGTGTATCACTTAATTAAGTAGTATCTTTAGTTAGTTCACCATATCCAACTTATCTGAATATCCATATCCCTCGATGAGCTTCTTTACGAGCACATTTCGCAGTGTTCTTGAAGCGGTCCGTAGATGTTTTTCGCATATGTATTTCTAGAGAATAAGATAACATAAGCAATTAAAGTAGTTATCGCAGCAGCTATGATGCCATAAACCGAGATAAAAAGGACATCCAGGAATAGGCACCGCACAAAACCTCAAAAAAGCACTACTACCGATGCAATCGGTAAAACCAATAAAGAAAAATGAAAAAGGGGTGCAAGATGAAAAGAAGAAGGCAATACACACGGGATTTCAAAATTGGTGTAGTTAGAGAGGTCGAGAGTGGGAAAACGCTTGCACAGGTATCGCGAGAGAACGGGATCAGTCCTTCGCTCGTAGTAAAGTGGAGGAAACAATATTTTGAGGATCCTGAGAACGCCTTCAAGGGCAACGGTAAGACATATAAGGAGAATACGAGGATAGCGGAGCTTGAGAGAATGATTGGGCAGTTGTATACCGAGAATGCGTTTTTAAAAAAAGCATTAACTACATTGGAGGGACGGATAAGGGCAAGTATGAAGTACATGCTCGTAAAGGAGAGTCTTGATTCGTGGATTCAAATATCGGTGCAGCGAGCAACTCAGTTATTGGGCGTCAGCAGATGCGGTTTCTATAAGTGGCTCAAGCAGCCGAAAGAAGAACAGGTGAACTCCATAAACGACATGGATGTTAGAAACGAGATTCAGAAAATATCAGTGGAATTCCCAGGATACGGATACAGGACGAATCACCATCGAACTCAGGAAACGTGGCTATACGGTGAATTATAAGCGTGTGCTGAGGTTCATGCGAGAAGATAATCTCCTCTGCATTCGGAAGACCTTCAAGCCAAGAACCACCGATTCTAACTATAATCTCAGGGCATATCCAAACCTGCGAATCCAAATCAGCATGTCGGTTCGAGGCAATCCCTACGATAATGCATTCTTTGAGAGTTTCATTCGCATACTAAAGTACGAGGAGGTCTATCTCAATGACTATGAGACCTTCTCAGACGCCCTAGAAAGAGAACATGGGGTATCAATCACCCATTGACTTCGAAAAGGAGGTAACCTTAAATAGTGTTGCTTAACTATGTGTATACTAACAAGGGTGCATCCCAGTCTACTCTCAAAAAGTGAGAAAAATGAGTGAAACTAAACTAAAATCAACGACCTATTTGGAAATTTTAATGCTGATTGTCATTCTAATGTTCGGGGTTCTCTTAAGAATTCTTCCATATTTAAAATATGGCTTTTTATATGGAACCGATTCTCTCGGACATTTTTGGTTCTCCAAAATGATAGTTGACTCAGGACGGCTTTTTCCACAGTATATCTCAATTTCTTATCAGGGAGACACAGGTTGGTTTACAGGTTATGCTGCTTGGACAGGATTTCATATCTTAGAATCAATTACTTCAATAGTAACTGGAATACCTCTGGAAAAACTCTTCTTGAACCTAACAGCTCTTTTGTCTATGTTATCCATATTGCCGCTTTATCTAATCTTCAGAAAAGATTTAAAAAATAAATATCAAAGGCTTGGGCTTGTAATCCTTTGCTCCTTCTGGTTTTACTTTATTTTTTATTATGCCTGGCAAGGGACTTATGAAAGCTTAGGATTTTTACTTTTTACCTTTATGATCTATCTAATAGAATCAGATTTAGAGAAGAGGAAAGCGGCTAAAATCTCAATTCTAATGTTCTTAACCATGCTTCTTATTACCCAACATTTATCTGTATTTGCAACATTTTTTTACTTGATTTTTGCATTTATAATAAAAAAGAGAGACAGTCTTCTCGTCTACGTTTCCTATTTAGTGCTTTTAACTTTAGTCATCGGAAATCTGTATGAAGCTATAAATATTCCCTATTGGGGATTATATGATCTCAAATATAAATTATTTTTAATACCTCTCTTCCTTTTCTTTTTGAGATGGTTCTGGGGCAAGATAGAAAGAATCGAGGACATAATTCAAAAATTATTGCTGAAACTCGAGAATAGTAATTTAAGAGGATATTTTACGATACTTTGGATTTTATGTGTTCCTTTATTGCTTGGATTTGGAGAGAAGTTGAAGTTTGCTCATTATATCTTTCTTCCTACATTTTCATTTCTACTTGCTAAATATCTCGTATTTTTTACCCCTATAATTTTAATTACCATGTATCTAATACTCTCAAAATCTTCTAACTTTTATAAAGACCTAATTTATATAGCAGGAATCTGCTTTGGATTTTTTGCAGCGGGAATTTTTGCCAGCATGGGTTTTCTTTATAGCCGATTTTTAGGATTTATTTCTCCTTTTGTTATAGGTATATTATCCTCTTTCTCTGACAATAAAAAAAATTTATTCGCTTTATTTGTTGCTTCTCTATTGATGGTAGTTCCAGTTATTCCTTCTTATTTTTATAGCGAAAAAATTGATCGTCCATTCTATCCGATAGACAAAGAATATTGTCATTCAGTCGAAAATATTCCAATAAAATGTAAGGCTGATGAGGATATATTACTTAGAGAAAAAGATATTGTATCTGGGGAAGATGTATTGGATACGCTCCTTATGATTTATGAAAAAAGAGGGAACAAATATGTTTGCGGTGTTGAAAAATCAAAATTTTATATCAGAGATGGGAAAAATATAATTTACCAATGCGATTTTAATGCCGTTGAAGTCTATAAAGTTCCTCATCCATGGTATTCTAAATAAAATATTTTGATATTTTTAATTAAATTAAAGTACAAAGATGTAAAGGAGCTTTAGAAAGGGATAAAAATTCAACAATCAGAGTTTTAACAACAGTTTTTTGCCCTTTCGTGATTTCTATGTTTTGCTTCCAATTTGCTAAAATAAAAGTTATCAAAATAGATGATACAATAATCCCCCACGCAGCCCCGGCTATCCCATATGCAGGCACCAACATAGATACCAAGAGCAAATATACTGCTAATCCAACGATCAAAGCTTTAACAACAACTTTTGGCTTTCCCATCTCGATCAATATTGTAGCAATGATATTGTCAATGCTTAAGTATATCGTGCCAAAACAAAAGAGTTATAAAATAGAAAATCCTTTTTCCATGTGGGGATGGATAAATGCACGGAAACTGCACCCGCTTTGTAAGGGAATTGAGATATGAAGAAGTTATTGAAATAGAACGTTTATGCCGCAGTCGTAACAGAGATATTAGAGATAGAGCAATGGTTATCATTATCAAGCTATCTTCCCAAACGATTCCTGTTCCTGAGATAACTGAGCAACTAAAGAGGGTAAGATCTTATGTACTGAGGTGAATTGACCGATTTAACAGCGAAGGGCTTGATGGATTGAATCCTAGACCGAAATCAGGGCGTCCGGGAAAGTATACGTCTGACTACGATGTGAAAAAAGCTCTTATTTATGAACGCCATAAAGAGAAATGCCCGATTTGCGGTGCGGAGCGAATTACAATTTTTACTTTATGAAATATCTCATTTTGGCGATGCATTAATGTTCATTGCTGTTTGTCCCTCTTGTGGGTATCGCTATACTGATGTAATGATACTATCAGGAGAGAAGAAGGGCAGATAC
>PIXU01000113.1 GCA_003601795.1 Candidatus Methanophagales archaeon | reverse complement strand
AATCCCGGCATACCGCTATGCAGAAAAGTCGAGTCACCAATACTACAACATATATCCCGGTCTTCGCCTCCAAACCGGATTCCGCTGGCGAGGTTTATGCTGGCGCCCATACAGAGGCATGTATCTATGGTTCCCATGTCCACCGCCAGCGTGTAACACCCTATATCACTGGGGAATATCGCATCCGCCCCAAAGACCTGCTTCATTGCATAGTATGCTGCTCGGTGGCTACAGCCCGGACATAGTGCAGGCGGTCGGGGCGGCAGGATTTCATCTGCTTCTGTCAATGATTGCGGTTCTTCCATCGTGAGTGTGAGTCCGAGCATATCAGCAATGGCATTTCGGGCGACAAGGGAATCCAGTTCACCATCCCGCGGGATATGCCCGGTCTTTTTACCTAAAATTTCCAGTTCTGGATTGTGCTCTCTCGCTGCTCGCTCCACATATTCTTCCAGCACCGGCTCCAGCTCCTCGATTATCAGCACCTTGCTGATGTGCTTGATGAACTTGGCACATAAATCGTCGGGTGGTGGGAATGTACCAATCCGCAGAATGGAGACATCCGATTCCAACCGTTCTATCGCTTCTTCAGCATAGAGCCCCGAAATCCCTGATGCAATGACGCCCTGCTCGCCCCGTAGCACAAGCCGGTTCCAGGGCGAGTTTTCCAACGCCGCTTTGATTGCATCCTGTTTCTCGATAAGTACGGAATGGCGTGTTCGGGCGTGTGCCGGAAGGGCAACCCACCGGGCGGGATCCTTCACGAACGCATGGCTTGTCGGACTTTTTTTTGTTTTACCTCTACCCACGTTCACATCGGCTCGGGCATGAGAGACGCGTGTGGTAGGTCTGAGAAGGACGGGTAATTCCAGCTCCTCCGAGAGTTCAAAGGCGTAGACGGTCATATCCTTTGCCTCCTGTGGGTCTGCGGGGTCCAAACAGGAAATACAGGCAAACTGGGCATACCGCCTCGAATCCTGCTCGTTCTGCGAGGAGTGGCAGAAAGGGTCATCGGAGCTGATTACCACCAGCCCTCCCTTCACACCCGTGTATGCCAGCGTCATAAACGGATCCGCAGCAACGTTCAAGCCCACGTGTTTCATAACGGCAGCAGACCTTACTCCCGTCCACGACGCTCCAATAGCAACTTCTAATGCTACTTTCTCGTTTACCGACCATTCTATATGAAGGTTATATTCCTTGCTGACGGGTGCCAAACTCTCCACAATCTCGGATGCCGGAGTCCCGGGATAGCTGGTAACAACACCCGCGCCCGCTTCGAGGATACCTCGTGCAATTGCAGCGTTTCCCAGTAGATATTCTTTCATAATACCTATACTTTATAAGGCACTGTCTAAAAATATAGTGATTTATCCACCGCGGAGAGCGCAGAGTACGCAGAGTTTTAAGACGGTTTCAATCCTTGCTGACTTTTCTGATGGCTCTGCGTTCTCCGTGTGCTCTGCGGTAAAAATTAAGGATAAGCAGACGTAATGAAACGTTATAAGTTTTAAATGATATTGAGTAACTAAAATGGCTCTTGATTCGCTATTGCGTGACCACGTAGATAATTGCGTATTGGTAAGAAAGATAGCGAAATTTCTCGCTGTCGTAGGTATCTCGCCGAATTTATTGTCTGTTACCTCGCTCGTTTTTGCCGTGTTTGCGGGTCTGTTTTTTTTCTTCGCGGGTAACGCTCCCCACCTACCGTTCAATCCTATTCTGCTGCTTGCAGGCGTTTTCGTATGTCTGAGTGCATTTTTAGATGGTATAGACGGCGTTTTAGCACGTGAAATAGGGAATGCAAGCAAAAAGGGCGATTTCCTCGACCACGTGCTCGATCGATACTCGGACGTGTTCATTATCGTGGGCATTATCCTCGGCGGCTATGTACATCCAAGATGGGAAATCGGCGTAATCGCAATCATTGGCGTTTTGCTTTCTTCTTATATGGGCACGCAGGCGCAGGCAGTGGGCCTGAGCAGGGTATATGGCGGTTTGATTGGCAGAGCAGACCGCCTTCTGATAATAATAGTAGCAACTTTACTCGACCTGATTTATCCCTACTCTATCCCTGCATCGGGATTACTAAGCTTCTCTTTCCTTGGCTGGACAATAGTTATCTTTGCCGTTCTCTGTAATGTCACTGCATTACAAAGGTTCTTCTACGCATGGAAAAGAATTTAACCACAAGATTACACAGATTTACACGAGATTATTTATAAACTTTTTTTGTTTTTTCTTTTAGCACAGGTTTTCTTTTTGTAAAAAAGAAAAAGTGTGGGGGTTAATCTCGTGAAATCTCGTGGTTCATCATTTGCAATTTATTATTGGAGTGACTATAAATCCGCGTAAATTCGTATCTTAAATAGAAGGTGGTTATATTTTATCTACAGCAAAAACAAAAGGAAAAAATACCGTCGTACGTGTAAATGAAAATAGGTATATTGGGTCCCGCGGGGACTTTTTCGGAAGACGCAGCAGAGTTGTGGCTAAAAGGTAGAAATGAGAATTTGGTCGAGATGAAATATTACGAAACGATATTTGACGTCTCGGAGAGTTTATTACGAAAAGAAGTAGATTACGGAATAGTCCCTATTGAAAATTCATTGGAAGGTTCAGTAGGAGAGACGTTAGACGTGCTTTCGAGTGAGAATAGGGAAGATATACAGATAGTCGGGGAGGTTTTAGTGCCGATAAATATTTGCCTGCTCGCTCAAACGTTTAAAAAAAGTTTGATCAAAAAGGTGGTTTCACATCCTCATGCATTAGCACAGTGTAAGCAGTTCATAAGGGAGCAATTGAAGGGAGTGGAGGTGAACTCCGTGGACAGCACGGCAAGCGCAGCAAAATTGGCTTCGCAATCCGAAGAGATAGCGGCATTAGCGTCTAAAGCGGCAGCGCAGAAATATGGTCTCAATATATTGGAAGAGAACGTACAGAGTGGTGCTCTGCCCCGTAAGCCCGCAAGCCCCGAGGGCGCTTATAAGGATAGCGTTACGAGATTTGTCGTGCTTTCTGCTTCTGGTATCAAAACCGCACCCACAGGAAGGGACAAGACGTCTGTATTGATATATTTGAAGGACTACCCCGGTGCGTTATACGATGTCTTAGGCGAATTCGCTCAGCGAGGAATAAACCTTACGAAAATAGAGTCCCGGCCCTCTAAGCGTGCATTAGGCGATTACATGTTTCATATAGATTGCGAAGGCCACATAGAAGAGGAGAAGGTAAAAGAGACATTAAAAGGCGTGGAGAGCAAAGTAGCAATGTTGAAAATCTTGGGTGCTTATCCGATAGCCAACAGCAATGAAAAATGAAAATTTTAGAAATGGAATGGGCGTGAAAGATGACAGAAGAGCATTTAAGAGAGGGGGAAATATTTGCAGATAAGGCGGTACTTCACAGTACCTATATTCCTGAAAATCTACCACATCGAGTGGAGCAAATAGCAACTCTGACCGATCTACTATCCACAGCATTAAAGGAGAAAGCGCCCACGAATATTCTGATCTACGGTAAGACCGGAACAGGGAAGACCGCTGCGGTAAAGTACGTAAGCAAACAATTAGAGGAAATGGCACGAACCAGTAATTGCCCCCTTATATACATCAACTGCGAGCTGTTCTATACTCAGCATCGAGTACTTGGTTATTTAGCAAGATTTTTCAATAAACGTGTTCCAGTGTTTGGTTGGCCAACAGACGAGGTCTATTCAGAGCTTAAGGAGAGGATAGATACGGAAGATAGATATGTAGTTGTTATATTAGATGAAATGGACAAGTTAGTGACCAAAGAAGACGAAGTCTTGTATAACCTCTTAAGGATAAACAGCGATCTGAATAAGGCGAGGGTAAGCGTAATAGGCATCTCGAATAACCCGACCTTCTCAGAGCTACTGGACCAGCGGGTAAAATCTTTGTCGGGCATGAAAGAGATAGTATTTCCCGCTTATAATGCCGACCAGTTAAAGGATATTCTGACCGAGAGGGCAGCTATGGCGTTCAATTACTCTGCGCTTGACGATGCGGTGATACCGCTATGCGTTGCTCTTGCAGCAAAACAAGATGGAGATGCAAAGTATGCTCTTGATCTGCTACTTATATCCGGGGAAATTGCAGAGCGCTCGAAATCTAAAAAGGTCAGTGAGGAACATGTAAGGATTGCAAGTGAAAAGACAGAAGATAGTATAATAGAAATGGTGAAAATATTGCCATTGCAATCAAAGATTTTGTTAAGTAGTGTGCTCATGCTAATGAGAGAAAAGAACGAAAGGTCTTTCATCAGTGGTGATGTTTATAATATGTATTATAGACTGTGTGACCATTTAGGTGTGGAGATGTTAACGCAGCGGCGTTTGATTGACCTGATCTCGGAATTAGACATTTTTGGGTTGATAAACGCAGTGATTGTGAGCAGAGGTAAACATGGAAGGACAAAAGAGATTTCACTAAAGGTGCCAGAAGAGCTGATCCAACCTGTTTTATTTGCAGACCCTGAGCTTAAAGCATTATCCGATATTAGAGTTAGGGCATAAAGAGTTATGAAAATCATTGTTACCGGCGGAGCGGGATTCGTAGGTTCGCATGTCGTTGACAGGTTGATAGATGCAGGACACGAGATAGTAGTCCTAGATGACTTAAGTGCAGGGGACAAGAGATTCATAAATCCTCACGTAGGTAAACAAAATTTTCAGTTTCATAAAGTAGACATCCTGCATGAGGATATAAGCCCCTTTTTTGACGGTGTAGAAGAGGTCTGGCATCTTGCTGCCAATCCGGAAGTGCGAGTAGGTGCAGCAGATACAAGAGTTCATCTGGAGCAGAACGTAATTGCAACCTACAACGTGCTGGAAGCGATGAGGGCGAACAATGTGCGCAGGATGATTTTTACGTCCACATCCACCGTTTACGGCGATGCGGATAGACTACCGACACCTGAAGAGTATCCTACAATTCCCGTTTCGTTATATGGCGCTTCGAAACTCGCCTGTGAAGCTTTAATCGCGGCGTACTGCCATACCTTTGATATGCGTGCCTGGATATACCGGTTTGCGAACGTTATAGGCAGGAGGTCTTCGCACGGCGTAATCTACGACTTTATAAATAAGATAAGAAACAACCCGGAAGAGCTGGAAATCTTAGGCGATGGGAATCAAACGAAATCGTATATTTACGTGGATGATTGCATAGACGCAATGGTGGCGGGTTTAAAAGTAAATGCAGAGGCAGAAGTAGGAGTAGAGGGTTATCCGGCAGCCAAAAATAGCGTGAATATTTTCAATATAGGCACCGATGACATGACAACGGTGAAACGAATTGCCGAGATCGTATGTGAGGAGATGCGGGTGTCTCAAAAACCGAAGTTCAAATTCACGGGCGGTAAAAGAGGCTGGAAAGGTGACGTGCCCATTATGCTGCTTGACGCTTCGAAATTGAATGCACTGGGTTGGAAACAGAGGTATAATTCGGAAGAGGCGGTGAGGAAGGCGGCAGTGGATTTGCTGGAGGCGTAGAAGCCGGCATGGTTTAGGGGTTTAGTCACAACCACGCCATCCAGCAATGAATTCTGTGGCATCCCCTTTGTTTCGCTTCATTTCAAAAAACCAAACTTCATCAGAACTTTAATAACCTCCTTAGCTGACAGGACGGGAAGCTTTGGCATATTTTTCTACCTCAATGTCTAAGAAGGAGATTTTATGAGCCCTATGGGCTAACTCCATAAGAATCTGATAATGTTCTTCCAATCCTTTTTTTCAGATTTTTAATCGCCTCTTCTTCCGTCAGTCCTTGATCTACTACATTCGTTGATATATCTACTGCCAAAGTATTTACCTTCTTTGTAGATTTGAATTGTGGTTTTCATTTCCACACCATTAATATCTATATGTGACACCTCTTATATTTTTTTTACTATTTTTTAAGGTGATACTTCGTATTATTCCAATTCTACGAAAATCATCTCACAGCTTATTTCCTTTCCCCTCGCAATTTTAGCCAGTCCTTTCTCAACCAACTCATCATTCAACGTTAGTTCATCTCTTTCTATTAATTCATCCAATTTTTTTTTGAATCTCTTCTTTTGAATTACATGAATTAAAATTAACTGTTGTGTTGTTTATGTTAACTTGTATACATTTATTACTTTGGGAACGATTTTGATTAATGCCATATATAAATTTTGCAATTTGAATGCCTACAGACACTATTCCAATAACAATTAGGGCAATAGTTGGATAATCTATCGAATCTCTTACAAAATGTGAGATTTTAGCAGAATTAACGCCATCCATGTTCTTAGTCGATAATTCTAGTTCATGTGTGGATTTTACATTTTCAAATGCTTCAAGATCTCCCTTAGGCAACTCCCACCAAATAATTTACCCAAAAGTGGGCACAATTGTAACATCCCACCACGGCAAATTTTCTAACCTTTTGATCCCCCCCTCGTAAACGTTCATTGCTTCTTTCGTCAACTTCACCCCTTTTGATAAACTTTATCGAGCAAATGAACGACAGGACGCACGCCTTTCCATGTCATAGTTCCAGCCCATTCGATCGCTTTTCCGATGGGAGACCGGAGCGTCCCATCCCAGTGCAGTTCTAAAACACCCCAACATCGCTCAATTGGACTATACTTGCTGTGATAGGGGGGGATAATAAACCAGCCGAATTTTTAACCCCATGTTGTCCGCAAACTCAGTCATCCTTTTGATAAATTGCGTTCTATGGCTATTGATGTGCGGTCCATTGTCCAGATTTATAACCAGCTCCCCGATATGACTGAGCCGCTCTTTATTCTCTTCCCATCACTGTTCTAAGCAATCCACAATAAAGTCACTGGTCTCAATCGAAGTGCCAAAAATGATTGTCAGAATATCGTTTGTCGGCTCAAAAATTTTTGAGTGGTTTTGTCTTCTGAATCCGCTTCAATCGATAGCCCAATCGGTTTAAGATATTCCCTATCGTGTTTTCACAGGGCAGTTCGTCATCAGTGTACCCCTTTTCACCAATCAACGCCTGACGAACCGCTTTTGCCGTTATTCTTATATATACAAAAGGCGTCTGAAAAATAGGGTCCGCCTGACTCTTCGGATCCGTGATCGCTCGTATATCATCAACAAGTTGCGGTATTTTTTCCTCTGCCTTCTTTTTTCCTCGGGCAGAATAATTATCTATGCATTTTATACCCGTAGCTAACTCGCGCATACCCTTTTTGACCGTTGCCCTGCCCCACCCAAATACTCTCTCCGCTTTGCGTGCATTGCCATCCAATAATTCAATCGTGATGGTGGCAATGTATTCTCCTCTCGTAGTACCACTCGATTTCTTTGCCGTCTTCTTAAAAATCTCCCTGGCTTCTTCCGAGATTTTACTTATTTTCATTCTACTATCCTTCCTTTAGATTTATTGCGCCTATTGGCACCTATTTATATATTTGGTCAAGAAATTAAGTAACTACTCAGGTCAGTCAAAAAGGAGGATGGGCGTAGTGTCTTTAATGCAACTCAAGATGCATTTTTGTGTATTCCGTTTATTTCCTTCCTTCTTTTACAAGAAATAGTCAGGGGGGGTGAGTAGTTACGAAATTAATATGTAAAGCAGGTAGTAGTTGGGGGTAAGTTATTATCTGTGAGTTTCCTTTAATACAATCACATAAATCCTTTTTTTGATGTCTTATTTATTTTTCGAGCTTTTTGCTCTTTCTTAAAGAAAGATTTATTTTGACTTTTGCACTTTGCATTTTTCATTTTTCACTGTTTGTTCAAAATTCCACAGAATTTTGAGCAGATATAACCCTTATCCTTACCACCCTCTCACCTGCAGCAGCTCCTCCTCTTTCAAAGTACTCACTTCAATCCCTTTCATTGGTATTCCCAATCCTTTAGAAATCTCCGCAAGTTTCTTTGCGTCATCAAAGTTGTTTACTGCTTCCACAATTGAAGCAGCCATCTTATCCGGCGTTTCCGACTTGAACACACCAGAACCCACGAAAACCCCATCTGCCCCGAGCTGCATCATAAGTGCCGCATCAGCAGGTGTCGCTACGCCGCCGGCTGCGAAATTCACTACCGGCAACCGCTGCAATTCCGCGGTCTCCTGCACCAATTCAAACGGCACTT
>PIXU01000112.1 GCA_003601795.1 Candidatus Methanophagales archaeon | reverse complement strand
GGGGTGTTCATGCGGTATGGATTGATTGGTGCGCCGCTTAGAAAATTGGGGATTGTTATTACGGATGCGTATCCGGGAATCGTTGTTGCGATGCTCTTCATGAGTTTTCCGTATTTGGTAGATACTGCGCGGGAAGGGTTTAAAGAGGTTGACCCGCGGTTAGAGAACGTTGCTCGTTCATTGGGCGCATCGCATTGGAGAACATTTCGAGAAATAACGTTTCCTCTTGCTTTCCCTTCCATATTGAGCGGTGCGATTCTGAGCTGGGGGCGAGCGATAAGCGAGTTCTCCGCGGTTCTGATCATCGCATACCACCCAATCTCCGCACCGATTTTAATCTACGAGAAGTTTACCTCGTTTGGACTTCGGGCATCAAGACCGATCTCGGTTTTGTTGATATCGATCTGTCTGGTTATTTTTATAGTGCTGAGGATGATTGGGAAAAGAAGCAGGAGGAAATGATTTTTGACTGTTTGAGTGAGAAGGAAAGAAATGCAGGGACTTGGTTTAGTAGTAGTGAGTTTAGATGAGAAGCAAAGACATAAATTATCCATAAAAATGAGGTCTAAGCTCCTCTTCTGGAATATACCTCAAAGCCTGTCTAAAAATAGCTCTAATAGTGCCTCTATCCAAATCCTCATGCAAAGGAATGGTCAAAGTTTGCTTTGTTCCATCGGGTAAAAATCTTCTTAATTTTACGTGGCTTCCTCTTTGAGAGGCAATTTCAAAACCAAATTGTAAAAAGATTCTCACAACTTCCTTTCCGCTGAGGCTCCTAAGTTTTGGCATGAACTGGTTCGAGCTCAAGATTAACCAGAATAGAATAATCCGGAAGAATATCCCATTCCCTCATGTCCTCACCTTCAAGATGAAGAGCAATCGCTTCTTTCACATTCTCCACAACTTCGTCCAAAGTCTTGCCCTGGGTAACCACTGGCAAATCCACGCATTCTGCGATATAATACTTCTCCCCCTTATAAACCTTAACTATGACGATTTTTTTCATGGTTCTAATCAAGTCCTTTCTGTATTTAAATTTTGAAATATTACAATACTGTTGTAGGGAAAATGATAGGAATTAAAAACCTGTCCAAAGATTGGAAAGAGTTCACTCTCAAAGATATAAATTTAGAAGTAAAAAAGGGCGAATATTTCGTCATTCTGGGTCCAACCGGCGCGGGAAAGACTTTGCTGCTCGAAACAATCGCGGGTTTTTACTTTCCTGACAGCGGAGGAGTCTGGATAGAAGGGCAAAATGTAACGAATCTACCACCAGAGAGAAGGGGAATCGGTTTCATTTACCAGGATTATTCACTGTTCCCCCATCTTACTGCCGAAGAGAACATAGAGTTCGGATTGAAGTTGAGAAAGTCCGTATCACCGAATACAACCAGAAAAAGGGTGAAAGAAATAATGGACTGGCTGAGTATATCGCACCTTGCGCATCGGTATCCTGCTACGCTAAGTGGTGGAGAACAGCAAAAGGTTGCTATTGCCAGAGCGATTGCCACTGAACCTTCAATATTGCTTCTGGACGAGCCTTTAGCTGCTTTAGACCGCAGAACGAGAGATTACCTGAGAGAAGAACTGAAGAGGATAAAAGAAGAATCGGGAATTACAATGGTTCACGTGACGCACGACCAGACAGAGGCGATGGTTTTAGCAGATAGAATAGCAGTGATGATGAACGGGCGAATAATGCAGGTCGGCACTCCTTATGAGATATTCAATAAGCCACAAAACGCGGAGATAGCGGATTTCGTCGGCGTTGAGAACATATTGAGTGGCGTTGTTCGTGATAACAATAACGGCGTTGCTGAGATAGAAGTTGATCTGGGCGACTACACCCATAATATCTTTGCTGTTTCAAACTACCATGCGGGCACTGTAAAAGTATTCATAAGACCAGAAGATATAATTCTAATTTTGTCCGAAAACCGGGGCGAAAGCAGTGCAAAGAATGTCATGAAAGCGAGGATAGAAGCGCTGGACGATATGGGTCCCTTAACACGTGTGAAGATGGATAATTCGCTTGTTGCTCTTATTACAAAGCAATCACGTGAAAGTCTCCGCTTGCAAAACGGTAAGGAGGTCTATGTGACCTTTAAAGCCACTTCGGTTCATGTGGTGAGATAAGTCAGAAAAACCACGTTTTTTGGAATAGGGAGTTTTTATCAAATTTTTATGCTTTTGTTATACCATAACTGTATCTTCATCAGAATAGGGAGGAGCACATAGACACAAAAACCTCACTTTTTCGCTTTTCCCTGTGCAAATCCTGTGCTTCTTTTTGGAAGGAATGAACACAACATCCCCTTCTGAAACCTCTCTCCTCTCCCCTTCTATCTCCATTACTCCTCCCCCTTCCAGAATATAATATACCTCATCGGAAGTTTTATGGAAATGGAGTTTCGTTTCTTCGTGGACAGTAGCTTCTGCCAAACTCATCTTTTCGCTTTCCGATTTCAAAAGCTCCCTTATCTCAGAGCCATCTTTCGCCTCGAAAGGTATTTTTTGCTCCCTTCTCACTATTTTCATTTCCTTTCCTCCCCTTATTTATAATTACAATATATACGAAATAGTATATGACACTTAGTTATCATTACCCTCTATATTCCCATGCTCCCATGCTAAGATAAACCACCACCTCTTTGTCCTTATAGGAAATCAAGGTCTTTTTATCACTATAGCGACTTTGTTTACCCGTCTGCAAATGGTGGCATAGTCAGGCACATCAAAGCTGATAAGCCTGGATAAACCCCTAAGAAATCCATTACGCCCTCTGTAATTGGTGTTCAGCAACACATGTAAATACGCCAAAAACACCTTCAGGTATTCATGAGATACATATGGTGCGCCTACCCCTTCCCTCTGTTCTCTCCAGTTTCGCTTATCTTCGTATTTCTTCTCCCAACGCTCTTTTCTCATAAATCATTACACAGGAAAACATATATATTTATAGTTATGCAACATAGCAAAAACATCGAAAAGCTTTTATATGGTATAGACTTTCAATATCATTAAGCGATACTATGATGAGAAACATCTTTTTGGGGTTTATACGGATACACATTTTACATCATGCAAATGAAGGAGAAATCTTTGGCGTATGGATTATGAACGAACTCAGAAGGCATGGCTATTCAATAAGTGCCGGGACGCTGTATCCCATACTCCATTCTTTAGAGAAAGAAGGCTATCTAAAAAGAAGAGACGAAGTGGTTAACGGCAAGGTAAGAAAATACTATCGAATAACTGAAAAAGGCGTTAATGCGCTTGAAGAAGCGAAACAAAAAATTAAAGAACTTGTGGAGGAGGTAATATGAACACAATTGTATCCATAGCGCTTTTTGTTGTCGGGCTTGGATTAGTCATCTACTTTGCTGAGAAACTTGTCAAAGGAGCTGTTGG
>PIXU01000111.1 GCA_003601795.1 Candidatus Methanophagales archaeon | reverse complement strand
TATTGCTCGAATCAGCCAAGACGATACCGATCTCGTAATTATTCGACATAGTGATGTTCATGAGTGTATTATTGTTCGATTCTTCTAAGTAGATGCCACCCCAGTTATTCGATACGATGTTGTTCATGAGCGTGTTATTGCTCGAATCCTTCAAGACGATACCGAGTCCATTGTTCGATGCGTTGTTGTTAGAGATATTACAAAACTCCACATCATCAAGGCATATCCCGGCATGCTCTGTTGCACCTGTAACCGTGAACCCGCTTATGTTCACGTAGTCAACGGTCACATTGAATACATGCTCGCTTGCGTTTGCTGCCTGAACGATCGTATCCGCTGGATTGCCAGAAGTAGACCCGATTGTCAGTTGTTTGTAGACATCCACATTCTCGGTGTATGTGCCTGCGTCCACCGTAATTGTATGTCCATCTGTTGTATTAGCGGCATCTATTGCAGCCTGAATCGTGTAGAAGCTCTCACTGGTGTTCAAGTTTCGAACCGGTAATCTTACAGTGGTGGTGAACATCTTCGTGTCGCTAACATTCGCATCCGTTTGTGAAGTCGCAGTAACATTGACGATATATATCCCAACCGCTGTATATGATACGTTCAGATAGACCGTATCTGTTTCACCCGGCTGCAGAAGTCTCGTCTCTGTTTTGCTCAGGCTTGCATTCGTCGGATCGTCAACCGTGAGATTGTAGGTGTCGTTCATGTTCCCTGTGTTTCTCACTCTCAGCGTGTAAGTAAGTGTCCTATTCGGAGCTACTGTATCTGCATATTTATCCGCTGTTAGATTGATACCATATCCTAGCGGCGTCGTGAAGTTATACCAATTGCTCTCATTTGTATTCCCAGCTTTATCCGTGCTGTTCACTTTGTAGTTATAGATTGTATTCGGGGTCAATCCCTGAAGAAGGATGCTGTGCTCAGTAACATAATTTGAGTCGCATTCCTCAAGTATCGTTGTATTTCCTGATTCATTGTATTTCACCAAACTATCGCTTGGGTCACCAGTTGTATTCCATACTATCCTTGCAGAATCGGCTGTTATGTCCGTTACACTTATGTCTGTTAGTGCTGGTGGCTTAGTATCAACCGTTATCTTCTCAGTGTTGTTATATGCAGTTAATCCTACTGTCGTATCCTCCATCGTTATGTTTATGGTGTACTCGCCATCATCAACAACATTGTTACCATCGTCTTTCCCATCCCATGTTTTAGCGCTTGGGTCCGTAGCCGTGCCGCTTGCAAGATGTCTTACGATTCCCGTGGCATTCTCTATCAGAAATTCGTAGTTCACCCTTTCAGAAAACTCAACATCAATACTGGTGCTATCTTTGATTCCATCGCCATTCGGCGAAATCGTTCTGTTTGTTATAGTGTAATCGATAATAGACGGTGGTGTTCTGTCAATCCTCACCGTTACATTAGGCGTATAACCGAGTTTATCCCTTTCATCGTTTGTGGCGTTGTCCACCGAGTAGTAATAAATCATGTGCTCGCCCTCAGCGGTTACGTTTACTGTGAAATTGTGCGGTATCGGACTCGCCAGGTCTACCGATATTTCCCCTATTGTGCCTATATTACCCAAATCTGGACTAATAGTGCCATTGTAGTAAATCAACGTCCATGGACCCGTCGCCGCCAGAGATAGATTAGTATAAGCAACGCCGCTGATATTACCACCACCGTTATCGCTGCGACGAAAGGATAATGTCACATTCTCCTTCGTCCATGGTAGAACGCCACTCGGTGTCACTTCTGTTGTCGGGGCTGTTGTGTCCGGGCCTGAGACAGTAAGAACACCATGATTAACAGATGGAGAAATTGGGTAACCATCATCATCGTCCATCTTTGTAACTGTTGCGTTAATGTTGCTCTCCCCCTGAGCTTCCCCTTTTATTATTAGCTTCCCAAGGTTTACATTTGTGGCACCGGATTGGACTTGTTCATTTAGGTCCACAGCCTTCATCCAGAATGTATCCGCTGGGAGTGTGGAGTTATCATTTATGATAGCCCACCCCGGGAATTCTACCGATACTATTTCTGCTATTTCTGGATTCGATAGATATACTGTTATATTATAACCAGAAAGTCCGTTTGGAGCTGTGTCCAGAGTTATGTTTACTGTTGTTGTTAAGCCGATGTCCCCTATCTCACCGTTTTCAATATCCACTACAGGATCGTCACTGGCTATTATTGCCGGAGTTCCCGCGAATACTGAAAGGACTAACAACGCACTAGCCATCAACACACTTATCCTCTTTATGTTCATTTTTCCCTTTTACCTCCTGCTGTTTAAATTTTCTCTGAGGGTATATATACTTTTCTATATTTTTGCATTATCGAGCCATCCTCTTATACCTCTTTAAATAATTTCACTACGTCGTCAAAGTCTATCAGTCCGTTACCGTTGAAATCGAAACAAGAAATTGGCTCGTTATCTGCGATCCATTCCAGGTGCTTAAAGAACTGCACAACGTCATCGAAATCCTTTAGTCCATTGCCATTCACATCTTCATAAAGTCCGTCTCCGTCGGGGTCTGTGGGCGGATTCTCATGCTCAGGAATCGGAATAACCAGTGCAATGGTAAGAACGCCAGGATCAACTGATGGATTAATTGGATTACCCTTATCGTCGTCCATCGCTGTAACTGTTGCGTTAATATTACTCTCCCCTTGAGCATCCCCCCTGACTGTTAATTTTCCCAGGTTTATATTTGTATCGCCAGGTATAGTTTGATTCATTAGGTCCACAGCCTTCATCCAGAATGTATCCGCTGGGAGTGTGGAGTTATTATTTACGGCAGCCCACGCTGGGAACTCCACCGATATTATCTCCGCTACGCTCGCATTTGATAGAGATATAGTCATGTTATAACCAGAAAGCCCGTTTGGTGCTGTATTTAGAGTTATGTTTAACACTGTTGTTAAACCAATAGCACCTATCTCGCCATTTTCAATGTCAACTACTGGTACTGGGGAGCTAACTTCCAGAGTTATCCCTTCTGTATTGTTATAATTCCTGTTCTCCGTTGCATCCGTTGCATTTACTACCAAATTGTATGTACCTGGCGGGCAAGTAGCATTCGTTGTGTAGTTGAACACGCTTATAACTTTACCGTTCTCAGTGTAGTTACCTTTGCAGGTCATGTAAACCACCTTTCCCCCGATCGGAGTTAAATCAACTGTAACGTTGTCTACCGCGGTATCGTCAATAACATCAACTGTTAATTCCGTGTACTCGCTTCCATCATTCGCTATTGTAGATGGATTCGCAACTGGATTAGTTACACTTGGCGGATTTGTTTCATCTGCTAATGTCGGAATCACCACGAACGACGATAGCACTACTATACTAGCTATTACTATACTCATCCCTTTCTTGTTCATCTTCTCTCTTTTCACCTCCAACTATTTTTTTTCTTTTTGGATATATATATCCTTTTCGCTTTTAACCTCCTCTATATTTCCCCGAATAATATCACTATATCATCGAAGTCTATTCGACCATTGCCATTGAAGTCGAAGCACTGAACTGGTTCGTTAGCTCCTATCCATTCCATGTTATTGAAGAACACCACAACATCGTTGAAATCTTTCCTTCCATTACCGTTCATGTCTTCATAAAGTCCATCTCCGTCGGGGTCTGTGGGTGGATTGCTCTGTCCTGGTATCGTCAAGACCGAAATAACCTCTAACTGACCCGATATAGTAGTGGAGAATAGAGGCACAGAGTAGCTTTCGTCATTATTCATAGATGTAACTGTTATGATGATATCACCCGTTCCTTCTGCATCGCCCCTGATTATAAAAGTCCCAAGACTCACGCTTGTTGCACCACTTACGATTAGATTACCTACATCGGTACCATTCATCCAGAAAGAATCCGCTGGTAGCGTGGAGTTAGAATGCAAAGTAGCCCACGATGGGAATTCTACCGACATCATTTCAGCTATGGTTATGTTTGTCAAGGATACTGTTACATTGTAGTTCGCAAGTCCACTTGGTGTTCTGTCCAGAGTTATGTTTACTCTTGTTGTATCGCCTATAACAACAGTTGTAAATTCTGGAATCGAAACTTCTGCCTGCGCAACCGTAAGAACACCAGTATCAACTATTAAACCAGGCAGCATATCTCCTCCCATATCATCGTCCAATTGTGTAACTGTCACATTAATCTCACATCTCCCTTGAACATCTCCTCTGATTGTTAGTTTTCCAAGGTTTATATTTGTATCCCCGGGTATAGTTTGATTCATTGCGTCACATGCCTTCACCCAGAAAGAATCTGCGGGCAGCGTGGAGTTAGAATGTAAAGTAGCCCATGATGGGAACTCTACATCTACTATCTCTGCTACGCCCGGCTCTGATAGAGATATTGTCATATTATAACCTGAAAGTCCATTTGGTGCTGTATCTAAGGTTATGTTTACCACTATTGTTGAACCTATGGTGTCTATCTCACCGTCTTCAATACCTACTACGGAGTCTTCATTGGCGGCTATCATTGTCGGAGTTATCGCAAATACTGAAAGCCCTAATACACCCACCATCAATAGGGTTATCCATTTTTTGTTCACTTTTTTCCTTTTCACCTCTTTTGTTCAATCTTGCGATATTTATATTCTCCTATATCTCCTCAAATAATTTTACTACATCGTCAAAGTCTATTCGACCGTTGCCGTTGAAGTCGAAACAGGAGATCGGCTCGTTATCTGCGATCCATTCCATGTACGTAAAGAACTTTACAACATCATCGAAATCCTTTCGTCCATTGCCATTTACGTCCTCATAAAGTCCGTCGCCATCGGGGTCAGCGGGGAGACTGCCATCGGGAAGCGGAATGACCATTGTGGTTCTCACCACCAATATCGCATTACTCGCCTGCATGCCCTTTGTGCCAGTATCCCTGAAATCAACCACATTATCACTTGGCTTCAACCAGGAGGTCACACTCCTATCATCTATGTTGATTTTGGAACTTCCCTCCGGTGTTTGCCACACATCTTCCCACACTTGCTCGTTGAAAGACAGGTCTGTTCCCGGTTCATTCCCCTGCGCAACAACCGTTATCAACCTTGCGCTCTTATTGGTTACATCAATTGTATCTGTGATAGTCACATTAGCTATTGCTTCCGCTGGCGATACGCAGTAGTTCGAATCCGCCTTGAGCAAATCGCACCCTTCGGTTATCCAGTACTCCATCTCTGTCTCATTTGCATCCTCGTACACGACTAACAACAATTGTCCTGTAAGCACGGTATTTGTGTTTGTAGCCTTGTTTTCGATGGTTGCCGTATATGTGCCCGTCCCGCTAACTGCGCTGGTTACATCATAAGCGTACGTCCCCTTCGGATAGTTGTATGAACCAAAGCCCTTGCTGTCTGTATAGCTTGCGCTAGGTGTTGTGAATGAATGCCCATTGAAGGTCACCTCTAAATCCGCATCGCCGTGCACCGCGCTATACCATGAATCATACCAGTACACATAGAGCCTTGCCGTCCTCACTGTTGCACCTTCTGGTATAGCGATGTCAAAACCAGTAGTTGTCGTATTGGCTGGTTCTAATTCTACCTTTGTGCTGTTTCCAACGGTATAAACAATGCTGCCGTTAAACTTGTCATGCTCCAGTAGCACTAGCGATGGCACACCTGCGAATGATTTGCCCTTATACCCGTTATTCACTACTGTCTCTTCGGTGCTGTTCTCGTTGTTCGTCTCATTCAATTCACTGATTTCGTCATCACAATCTGCAAAAACGCTTATCGGTACCGTTTCGCCTGCTGGTCTCGTCGCCGTGTCATTCACGCATACCTCCATATCTTCACCAGCAGCTAACCCGCCAACACGCACTTTATCTATTAGTAACCCGTCTAAGCCTGCACTGAAACTGACATTGAATGATAGTGCATCACCACTGCCATTGTTCTTTATTACTGCGCATATCTCGTTGCTCTCGTTCGCGAATAGATAGCCGCCGCAATCAGGATTTGGCATTATCTCCTCCACAACTAAGTCAGGTCTCGGGAGAACGTGCACCGCCGAAGTATTAGATACTCCCGCTGTCATCGCAATTACCATCGTGTCTCCAGCCTTGAGTGCCGTGAAGACCGTGGTTTTACCCGTTGATGAAGATACCGTCCCAACAGTCGTGTTGCTACTGCTCCATGCGAAATCTGTTATCCCCGGCATTTCCTTCCCTAACTGGTCATAAGCGGTAGCTGTGAATTCCTGTGTATCGCCCTCATATATACTCACTTCTGCCGGGTCAATCACTATCGTGGTAACTTCTGGCGTATATGTCACAGTTACCGAAGCCGTTCCTTTTACACCGTTTGGAGCTGTTGCATTTACGAATGTAAATCCTGGATATTTAGCGGTAAACAATCCATTTGCGTCAACCGTCCCAACCGTTTCATTAC
>PIXU01000110.1 GCA_003601795.1 Candidatus Methanophagales archaeon | reverse complement strand
TCATCGCATGCACTTCTACACCATTCTCGTGTGCGGATTTCACGAATCGCTCGTATTTCCAGATGTTGTTCACATCGGTGCTGAGGAAAACGGTGTTTATGCCTGCGGATTTGAGGTCGGTCATTAAGGTGGAGGTGTCGTATTTGTCGGGCTTGTAGAGCCAAACCGCTTTTATTTTGCCTGCGGGCGCGGTTGGAGGTGCAGGTGTTGGTGCTGTGGTTGGGTGTTCTGCTGAAAGGGTAAGGGTTGGTTCAGTAGAGGCGTATTTGCGAATGAAAATCCAATCCACATACAACTGAATAAATTCATTACTATTGAACACTAACTCTTCCAATTTTAGGGAATAAGTCTACAAAACATGAAGTTCTTCAGGCAGTATTTACCAATTGCACGCTTGTACGATGGTATAGCAGGCTTTATATACTTATTCCCTAATAGGGAATAACATGGAAGAATGGGTGAGCGCTTGGTTAAGGGCGCAAAGAAGCGAAAGTGAGCGCGGGAGGTAATCTCAGAGATCCCAAAGAAAGTGGCTGAATTTGATAAACAGCCGGGGTTTGATGTATTCCCTAAAGTGATGCGAAGTTAGGGTATTGAAATAACTATCGCCTAAATGCACAGGAATAGATTGTGAAGGTATAGAGGAGGTGAATGTACAAACTGCACCTCCCCGTTCAAACGATACAAATTTATCTGTCCAGACAATCTTTGTTTTCTCCCAGTCATTTACTACCCAGTCTGCACAGCCATCTCTGCTATCCCCATTTTCAATTATAAATGCTCCCTTATTATCGTAACAGGAACGATCAACTTCTATTGCACAATGTGTTGAAACAGGATATGAATACCTCCCAAGCCCAATACCTGCATAATTGCCCCAAGGTGTATGGTCATATTTGTAATATGCCTCGTATATCAAAGGATGGTTAAAATTCTTTTTGCTCTCAAGTACATCGCCATTTGCATTTTCTGCCCCACAACTCCCAGATATATCAAGAATTGAATTCGAAAATGTCATCTTTGGATTTCCAAATATGATCCATTTGTCAGTGTTCAAGCTATTCCCTTCAAAATCATCAAAGAACTCAAACACTTTATCTCCATCGCTCACCGCACCTGCACTCGGATTCCCATAATACATCCTTATCTTCGTCTCGCCATTTGCAGGTATAGAAGGTACTTTCACCCATATCTTTGCCCTCTTCGCTCCGGCATCCCACTCCTCTATCCAATAATTCAACTCCTCGCCATTTGCAGAAAATCTTATATCCGAGCCGTCAGATTTCGCTTTTGAGAATTCAAAGTTCGCAGAGTTCAATTCCACAAGCACCTGAAAGTCCGTTAAAGTCTTGCCTGAATTCTCCTTCACCGTTATCTCCTTGTAGTATTCCCACTTGCCACCGCCAGAGTTAGAGAGCGCCGATGCCGTTCCTATTACGCTCGCCAGCAATACCAGTGCAATTCCCAATGCGATTATTTTACTTTTCATCCTCATCACCTTTAACAAATAAAATCTCATTCATTTTAAAGAAAACCTCAAAAGTTCTAAAGAAGTCAGTCCTTCCCATCAGAGGAGGAATATCCCCCTCAATAAATCCCACAAATGTTCTCATCTCCTCACTCCCTATTCTCACTTCCATCTCGGTTATATAAACATCTGCGAAGCCACCAATCCCTCTCGTTTTCTGCTTCTTACATTCCTTCAAATCCACACCAAGGATTCCTGCATACATGCCTGGCAGGAGTGTGACATCTGCTCCGCTGTCTATTATCGTTGAGATTCTATACCACTTCTCTCCCCCTTTCTTTTTAAGATGAATCTCCGCTACTGGTCTAAATATTACTCCGAACAACGAAGATTCCTGCTTCTCATAGCCGAATTTTATCAGAGAATCATCACCTCCTCTTCCGGGACAAAAGTTATCAGTGGAGTTTTACCGGGATACTTATTCTCCATCTCTTCCAGGGCTTTCTTTAACTCCTCCTCATCGCTCACAACAATTATCTCATCCTCCACCGCAACCACATGTTTGCCCCTATACTTCTCTACATTGCTCATCAAATTCTCCAATTCCTTACTCACCATACCTTTCCCTCCATAAGCCCCGACCTCTCCACACTCGGAATAAATTCCGAGGCACCCCTGTTGTTTCGTTTCCTCCTTCGCTTTTTGGTAGTATAATATTATCATCACATTTAAACATTTTGTTTACATTCTCGATACTCTTCTATCATCCTTATCACACGCTCATACACCCTTTGCGTCATAAACAAACTGCTTTTTCTATAAAGGTCGTATATGACGTTTTTCACGTGGTCGTATTCAAAAATGCCCTCTCTATAAGCTCTTAAAATAATTCCAAGACTTCCATGGACCTCAATATCATATAACTCCCCAACTTCTCTCGCATCCCTGTCATCCGTTAAGAAGAGTTCATAATCCCTTGAAATGCAAATAGCGATTGCTTCAGCTTCTCCCACCTCTATCATGTATAAATCACATAACCTTTTAGCCAAAATCTTCTCATCTTCGGTAACCTCTATTACTTCGATTTTCGATTTCTTCAACTCTTTTGAGCCAGGCTTTCCATACCTGACGACCTCATTGTAAACAGCCTTTGGCACAATCGTATGGAAAATTTCAATCGCATTGAAACAGTTCACTTCGGAAAGATGGATAATAGGTCCAGCATTTAAGACCGCTTTTCTCTTCTCTTCGCTCATTTACCATAAAGTCCCCATTCCGCATCCTTTAAAAGGTTCTCTTCCTGCGCAGAGTATCTTATTTCTCGTATTAATCTTCTGATAGCGTCTCTGATTGCTTCATCTCTATCTGCATAGAGACCTTCCTTTATCAATTTCTCTACTTCCTCCAACAGTTTTGAAGTAAGTTTCGCCTCTATGACCTCCATTTTATCGCCTCCTCAAAAGATATGCAACTGCCAACAATCCGGCGACTGCAAATACTGCTTCGAATCCGGGTATTCCTTTTTCTTCTCCTGTTGGAACAGAGACTTCAGGAGCACCTGCCAATCCGGAATAACTTTCATATTTGAAAATAGAAACGCCCGAAAATGCGGAATCTGCCGAGTAATACTTATACAACTCATCCACACACTTTTCTACCTCACCTTTATCCTCAAACCCTTCGTGCACGCCAATCCCTATCACCGCTTTTGAGCTTTCGCCTCGTATCGCTCCCATCTCAGAGGCGGCCGCATCCTCTATTTCTGATGCGGTGTTCCAGCCCGCGCCTCCGCTGTCATAAGCCATAATCACAAAGAAATCCAGATTCGGAGCGAGGTCTTTTATCTTCGATTCGTCATACCATCGCGGGATAT